>JALSJK010000138.1 GCA_026989395.1 Methylomonas sp. | reverse complement strand
TACATTGTCTACTGCCTTCTGATAAAGAAGCTCCTGTTCATCAGGAGTGATAATTCGAGTGTCTTCTGCACCTGGTTTTCTAAAAACCAATATCGAAAACTCTTTAATCTGACTGTCAATCATAAATTTGTTGCCGATAAGTGGTAGCGTATCTTGTGGTATGGTTTTATTAAATAATTTCAAGAAAACTCGTTGTAATTGTTGTGCAGACTGTATAGTTTCATTCCATCCACCGGTCGCTAATGCCAATCGCTTCATTAATCCTTTATCAGCATTTTCAGAAAGCGCAATGGTATGAATCTTGGTTTCCTGCTGTTGTAATTTAGGTATGATTGAATCAATAATTCGTTCTCTGGAGTCCGCGCTTTCCATAAAGTCTCGTGAAACATCGACCATACCATCAGTCAATAAAATCAGATGCCGATTTTTGAAATTTGTTGATTTTCTCCAATCTTGAGTTGCAACTTGCAAAGCTTTTTCAATATCGGTTAACTGACCGCGGGAATGAATTTTGTTAATTTTTTTTAAAGCCTGTTTTTTCCATGTTTTTGACACAATCTGGGGGGATATTAATACTTGGGGATGTTCTGCAAACATCCAAAATCCTGCCTTGGTATCGTCTGGAAATAAATTGATGAGTAATTTAATTGCAGGAATACGCAGATTTTCAGGGTCATTCTGTTTCATACTTCCTGAAACGTCGATTAACACCCGAATTTCCTGCGCGTCATTTTTTTGACCATCTGATGCTTGCGTTTCTGTCATGTTTGAGAAAAAACACAAGCAGATCAATAATTTTTTAAAAAGATTAGGCATTGAAAAGACATTTTTAACGCTATTTATGAACTATAGCCTAAAAAATCAAAAAATGACTTTTTGTGAATGCCGCACCTGCTAAAACAGGTGGCTTCGTGTTACGGCTAAAAATCGGACTGATCAGCCCTGCCGACTATTGCGCTCTCCCAAGACTGTGTGAGGGAATAAAGAAATTATGCTACCTAAAAGACGCGGGATTGCAGACTCTCTATCAGGAAACTTTACAAAGGAAGAAATTAATACTCTTCCGTTAACATAACTATCATTGCAGTCTTCTGAAGAACATCCGGAACGAATACCAAATCAACAACGTATCTCCAGCATTGAAATGTCATCCTTTTGCTCTGTGCCTTGTATGTGCCGTTCAAGTTCATTTTCAATGATTACCAAGATATCAGGACTTGCTTGATTATTGAGGACAATGTTTTCCAGTAAAGGTCCAAATGCTTTTTGATGTTTATTTTCTGCTTCAATGAGTCCATCAGTATAAGCAAGAAGATAATCGCCAGGTGTAAAATTCAGGTTTACAAATTGAATCGAAGAATATGGGTTCTCTTCTATCCCAAGCGGGATATCTTTTGAACTGATATGCTGAATTGTTTTGCTGTTTCTGGTCATTACAAGAACATCTGGCAAACCTGCATTCCAAACGGAAACATGATTCCTCTCTTTATTAACGCAAATAAAACAAGCACAACAAAACTGTCCAGGCAGCAACCGATGCTTAAGATTGTTATTAATCTCCGTAATAATGTGATTCGCTTCCAAGCCTTTTTCAGCCATGCTTTTATACTATTCGCGATTAAGAATACCCGGCTTTGCCCTCAATAATCTGAAACTTTTCATTCAACAATGCACGCAAAGGAGCATGATGCTCATCGAGGTTGTCGAAGAAGTTTGTACAAGCCTGTTTAA
>JALSJK010000137.1 GCA_026989395.1 Methylomonas sp. | reverse complement strand
AACCTTCCAACGATAACATTCTCTTTTAATCCATGCAAACCATCAGATAAACCACGTACCGCTGCATCAGTTAAAACTCGAGTGGTTTCTTGAAATGAAGCCGCAGAAATAAATGACTCAGTTGCCAATGATGCTTTTGTGATACCTAATAAGATTGGCTCGTATGTTGCGGGTATTTTCCCATCTTTTTCCAACCTATCATTTTCTTGCTTGACAGCAGCCTTTTCCAACTGCTCTCCTTTTGTAAAACTAGAATCACCAGATGAAAGAATTTCAACTTTCCTTAACATCTGCCTAATAATTGCCTCAATATGTTTGTCATTAATTTTGACGCCTTGCAAACGATAAACATCTTGAATTTCTTTAACCAAATAGGTAGTCAGCTCTTCAACACCACGCAACCGTAAGATATCATGTGGAGTTAATTCGCCCTCAACGATAGTTTCACCCTTTTCAACAAATTCGCCTTCAAAAACCGTTACATGCCGCCATTTAGGTACAAGCGTCTCATGCTGCTCTCCCTTAGTATCCGTTATGACAATTCTTTGCTTCCCTTTTGTTTCCTTACCAAAAGATACAGTTCCGCTCACTTCTGCCAAAATAGCAGGGTCTTTTGTTTTTCTTGCTTCAAATAAATCAGCAACACGTGGCAAACCACCCGTAATATCCCTTGTCTTACTTGATTCCTGCGGAATTCTGGCAAGCACATCACCAACTGTCACTTGACCTCCATCTTTTATTCCCACAATAGCACCAGCCGGTAAAAAATACTGGGCCGGGATCTCAGTTCCTGGCAAATAGATCTCATCCCCATTTTCTGCGATCAGTTTAACCATTGGTCTTAGCTCTTTGCCTACACCACCACGCTGCTTCGGATCAGTAACAACCAGCGAACTAATTCCTGTCACCTCATCCGATTGCTCTTGGACAGTTACACCTTCAACAAAGTCAATTAGCTTAACAACACCTTCAACCTCTGTAATAACCGGATGTGTATGCGGATCCCAGTTTACAATAACCTCACCAGCTTTTACGTTGCCATTTTCTTTGACAGTCAGTACCGCCCCATAAGGAATCTTGTATCTTTCCCGCTCTCTCCCATATTCATCAACCACTCCAACTTCACCTGAACGAGAAACAGCAACGAGATTTCCTTCACGATTAACAACCGTTTTAAGATTATTTAGCCTAATCGTGCCATCCGACTTCACCTGGACATTACTGATGGCAGCAGAACGTGATGCCGCTCCGCCAATATGAAAAGTTCGCATGGTTAGCTGTGTGCCCGGCTCACCAATAGATTGCGCAGCAATCACCCCTACCGCTTCACCACTATTTACAAGATGCCCGCGACCCAGATCACGACCATAACAAGCCGCACATACACCATGCCTATTATCACAAGTTATTATTGATCTAACTTTAACTTGATCAATACTCTGTTCTTCCAAAAATGACACCCATTGCTCGTCAAGTAATGTGCCTCTTGGTGCAATAACCTTCTCGCCAGCTGCATCCATAACATCTGCCGCAACAACTCGTCCTAATACACGTTCAGAAAGTGATTCAACAACATCCCCGCCTTCAATCATCGGAGTCATGATAAGCCCGTCAAAAGTTCCGCAGTCCTCACCAGTTATTACTAAGTCTTGCGCAACATCAACTAAACGACGCGTTAAGTATCCTGAATTTGCGGTTTTTAATGCCGTATCCGCCAAACCTTTTCGGGCACCATGTGTTGAAATAAAATACTGCAACACATCCAAGCCCTCCCTGAAATTTGCGGTAATGGGTGTTTCAATGATAGATCCGTCAGGCTTGGCCATAAGCCCTCTCATACCAGCCAATTGCCTTATTTGCGCCGCCGAACCCCTTGCACCAGATTCAGCCATCATAAAAATAGAATTAAAAGATTTTTGCTTAACTGTTTTACCATCCGCAGTTTCTATTTCTTCCTCACCTAACCCCTCCATCATTACTTTTGCTACCTGATCATTTGCATGCGACCAAATATCCACAACCTTATTGTAACGCTCCCCATCGGTTACTAATCCAGATGCATACTGCTTTTGAATCTCTTCCACTTCTTTTTCAGCAGCTTCTAGTATTGCAGCCTTTTGCTCTGGAATCACCATATCCTCAATGCCGAAAGAAACCCCTGATCTTGTGGCATACCGAAAGCCTAAATACATCAACTGATCAGCCAGAACCACCGTATCTTTGATACCAAGATGTCTGTAACAGTGATTAATCAGGGTTGATATATTTTTTTTTGTCATATCACAATTCAGCACATCGAAAGGCATACCCTCTGGCAGAATTTCCCATATCAGCGCACGGCCGACAGTTGTTTCAACTCTTTTGGTGGTTTCTGCCAAATTACCTTTTTCGTCCTTATTTTTTTCTTTGATCCGGACTTGAATTTTTGTTTGTAGCTCTACAACCTGCGCATCTAAAGCCTTATGAATTTCTTCAACATTACTAAAAATACTGCCTTGCCCTTTGGCATTTACTTTTTCCCTTGTAATATAATAAAGACCGAGAACCACGTCTTGAGACGGATTAATTATCGGCTCACCATTTGCAGGCGACAATATATTATTTGTTGCCATCATTAGAGATCTTGCCTCCAACTGAGCTTCAATTGACAGCGGCACATGCACCGCCATCTGGTCGCCATCAAAATCCGCATTAAAGGCACTACAAACCAAAGGGTGTAATTGTATAGCCTTACCTTCGATCAGAATTGGCTCAAAAGCCTGTATGCCCAACCGGTGCAATGTCGGAGCGCGGTTAAGCATAACGGGATGCTCACGAATTACCTCTTCAAGAATATCCCAAATTTCACTACCTTCACGCTCAACCATTTTCTTTGCGGCCTTAATGGTCGTTGCCAAACCGCGCATCTGTAGCTTGCTAAAAATAAATGGCTTAAATAATTCCAAAGCCATTTTTTTGGGCAAGCCGCACTGATGAAGCATTAAACTAGGGCCAACAACAATGACTGACCGACCAGAATAATCAACACGTTTTCCCAATAAATTCTGTCTAAACCTTCCCTGCTTGCCTTTAATCATGTCGGCCAACGACTTCAATGGCCTACGATTAGTTCCAGTAATAGCTCTTCCCCGGCGCCCATTATCTAGCAAAGCATCTACAGACTCTTGAAGCATCCGCTTCTCATTACGAACAATAATATCTGGCGCATCCAACTCTAAAAGACGATTCAAGCGATTATTTCTATTAATAACCCGCCTGTACAGATCATTAAGATCGGAAGTCGCAAATCGACCACCATCCAAAGGCACCAATGGCCTCAGTTCAGGCGGCAACACCGGAAGAACTTCCATCACCATCCATTCCGGACGATTTTTGGAATTCAATAAAGCATCTAGAACTTTTAACCGCTTCGAATACTTCTTTATTTTTGTTTCGGAGTTTGTTGACATGATCTCTTCACGGAGCATATTCACCTCCGCTTTTAAATCAATAGATTTCAACAACTCGTAAACCGCCTCCGCACCCATTTTGGCAGTGAACTCGTCGCCATGCTGCTCAACTTCATTCAAATACTCTTCATCGTTCAGCAACTGGCCGCGTTCCAAAGGAGTCATTCCCGGATCTAACACCATGTACGACTCAAAATACAACACTCTTTCAATTTCCCTAAGCGTCATATCTAACAACAATGCAACTCGTGATGGCAGCGATTTCAAAAACCAAATATGTGCAACCGGGCTAGCTAATTCTATGTGACCCATTCTTTCGCGCCGAACTTTTGAAACTGTTACTTCAACGCCACATTTTTCACAGATCACTCCACGATGCTTCAAACGCTTATATTTTCCGCATAAGCATTCGTAATCACTGACTGGGCCAAAAATTTTTGCGCAAAACAAACCATCTCGCTCTGGCTTGAAAGTGCGATAGTTAATGGTTTCAGGTTTTTTTACTTCGCCGTAAGACCAAGAACGCACCATATCGGGCGATGCCAAACCGATGCGTATCGCATCAAAATCTTCTACCCTACCCTGACGTTTTAAAAAGTTTAATAAATCTTTCACGAATTTGTCCCCTGCATTGCTTTCCAATATTTCGGAAGTCTGTAAATCACAGTAATAAAGGCGAAATAAGCATTTTCCAAAACCAAAACCCATCTATGGTCTGAGGCATGAAATTTTTTATGCTGATGCATTACTAACCAGTATTAAAGTGTTGATCTGAAATTTAACGGTTCGAATTAATATTACACAAACATCATTCCAGCTCAATATTGATACCTAGTGATCGAATCTCTTTGATCAGTACGTTAAATGATTCAGGCATACCGGCCTCCATGCGGTGATCACCATCAACAATATTTTTATACATTCTGGTCCTCCCCGTTACATCATCAGATTTAACAGTTAACATTTCTTGCAAAGTATATGCAGCACCATACGCCTCAAGCGCCCAAACTTCCATTTCTCCAAACCGCTGACCTCCAAACTGTGCTTTTCCTCCTAGTGGCTGCTGCGTTACTAGGCTATATGGTCCCGTTGACCGGGCATGCATTTTATCATCAACTAAATGGTTCAATTTCAGCATATACATGTAACCAACAGTAACTTCCCTTTCAAAAGCCTCTCCAGTCAACCCATCAAAAAGCTGGACCTGACCATGCTCCGGCAAATCTGCCAACCTTAACATGGTTCTAATCTCATATTCTGTCGCCCCGTCAAAAACTGGCGTAGCCATTGGAACTCCAGTTTGTAGGTTTTTTGCCATCTCTATGATCTCTGAATCAGAAAATGTATCGAGAGCTTCTTTTTGACCACTGCTGTTGTAGATTTCCTCAAGAAATCCTCTAATTTCATTTATCTTGGCTTGTGCTTCCAGCATTTTTCCAATTTTTAACCCAAGACCTTTTGCCGCCCATCCTAAATGTGTTTCCAATACCTGACCAACATTCATTCTGGATGGCACGCCCAATGGATTCAAAACAATATCCACTGGGTTTCCATCTGCATCAAAAGGCATATCTTCAATTGGCACAATTTGTGAGATAACACCTTTGTTTCCATGACGACCCGCCATTTTATCGCCCGGCTGAATACGTCGCTTAACTGCCAAGTAAACTTTGACCATTTTCAATACACCTGGAGGTAAATCATCCCCCATGGTGATTTTCTTTCGTTTAGCTTCAAATTTCTTTTCGAAGTCTTTTCTTTGCTGCTCGATTTGCTCTGCTACAGCATCAAGCTGCATGTTTACATCTTCATTTTGCAACTTGATCTTAAACCAATCTGAGTGCTTTAAATCATCCAGGTACTCCTGAGTTATCTCGGAACCCGCCGATAATCCTTCAGGCCCTGACTCACCTTTTTCACCTACCAGCAATTTCGCAACCCTTTGATAAATATCATGTTCAACTATTTTTAATTGATCATCCAAGTCTTTTCGGTAACGCTTGATTTCCTCTTCTTCAATCTCCAGAGCCCGTTTATCCTTTTTAACGCCATCACGTGTAAAAACCTGAACATCAATCACTGTTCCTTCAATCGAAGAAGGAACTCTTAGCGAAGTATCTTTAACATCTGCCGCCTTTTCGCCAAATATGGCGCGTAAAAGCTTTTCTTCCGGTGTTAATTGTGACTCTCCTTTTGGCGTTACTTTTCCAACTAAAATATCTCCAGGTTTTACTTTGGCTCCGATATAAACAATCCCGGATTCGTCTAGTTTTGAAAGAGCTTCTTCGCTTACGTTAGGAATATCTGCAGTAATCTCTTCCGGACTTTGCTTGGTGTCTCTTGCAACACAAGTTTTTTCTTCAATATGAATAGTTGTAAACCGATCTTCTTTAACAACCCTTTCAGATACCAGAATTGAATCTTCAAAGTTATAACCATTCCATGGCATAAAAGCGACCAGCATATTCTGACCCAAGGCCAATTCACCAATATCTGTAGAAGGTCCATCTGCCAAAATATCACCTTTGTTAATCAGATCTCCAGGCTTTACCAACGGCTTCTGATTAATACAAGTGTTCTGGTTTGATCGTGTGTATTTAATGAGATTATAAATATCTACGCCTGGCTCACCAGCCTCAGTTTCCTGATCATTAACCCTGACCACAATCCGCGCTGCATCTACATCCTCAATGATCCCTCCACGCTTTGCAACTACTGTAACACCAGAGTCTTTTGCTACAGTTCTCTCCATTCCAGTACCAACCAACGGCTTTTCGGCTCTCAATGTCGGCACTGCTTGACGCTGCATGTTTGACCCCATTAGTGCACGGTTTGCATCATCATGCTCTAAGAATGGAATAATTGAAGCCGCAACAGAAACAATTTGTTTAGAAGATACATCCATATATTGAACTGACTCGGAACTTTCCAACGAAAATTCATCCTTATATCGACAAGATACCAAACCCTCTTTTAATTTTCCCTGCCCATCAACTGGCACACTGGCTTGAGCAATTACGAACTCACCTTCCTCAATGGCAGAAAGATAATCCACCTGATCAGTAACTTTACCATCGACTACTTTTCGATAGGGTGTTTCCAGAAAACCATATGCATTGGTCCGCGCATAAACTGATAAAGAATTAATTAATCCGATATTTGGACCTTCAGGTGTTTCGATAGGGCACACTCGTCCATAATGCGTGGTATGCACATCCCGCACCTCAAAGCCGGCCCTTTCTCTTGCCAATCCTCCTGGCCCCAAAGCCGAAACCCGGCGTTTGTGCGTGACCTGAGAAAGAGGGTTATTCTGGTCCATGAATTGCGACAATTGACTAGACCCAAAAAACTCTTTTACAGCCGCAGAAACAGGCTTCGCATTAATAATTTCTTGGGGCATCAACCCCTCAGAATCAGCAAGAGTCAGTCTTTCCCTGACAGCTCTTTCAACTCTCACCAAACCGACTCGAAACTGATTTTCAATCATTTCACCGACAGAACGAACACGACGATTACCTAAGTGATCAATATCATCAACTGTTCCATTACCATTACGAATATTGATTAGCTCTTTCAGGACCGCGATAATATCTTCTTTGCGAAGGGTACCCCCACCTTCATTTTCATCAAGACCTAAGCGACGGTTGAATTTCATTCTACCCACGGCCGAAAGATCGTAGCGTTCTTCAGTGAAAAATAGCTTTTCAAACAGATTTTCAGCAGCCTCTTTAGTAGGAGGCTCACCTGGCCTCATCATTCTATAAATCTCAACCAATGCCTCTAACGGAGTCGATGTAGTATCTAACTTCATAGCATTGGAAATGTATGCCCCACGATCCAAATCATTGACATACAGAGTCTCAATCGCCGTGACACCATTGTCTATTAGAACTTGAAGAAGCTCTTCAGTAATTTCGTCATTAGCGTTCGCAATTACCTCCCCTGATTCCTTATCTACCACATTATGAGAAAGAATTTTCCCATAGAGATAATCTTTTGGCACTTCAACTTCTGTAATGCCAGCTTTATTCATTTGACGAATTTGCTTAGCCGTAATTCGCCTACCTTGCTCAACAATTACTTGATCATCAATCTTAATATCAAAAGCTGCAATCTCTCCTCTTAATCTTTCTGGAACTAAGTGAAACTTGATATGATCAGGGCCAATAGTAAACTTGTTAGTTTCGAAGAAAATTTTAATCATTTCTTCGTTTGTGTATCCTAATGCCCTTAATAAGATTGTTGCTGGAATTTTTCTCCTCCGATCAATTCTGACAAACACGCTATCTTTATGATCGAATTCGAAGTCGAGCCATGATCCCCGATAGGGAATTACCCGCGCATTAAACAATAATTTACCAGACGAATGAGTTTTACCCTTGTCATGATCGAAAAAAACACCCGGACTACGATGCAATTGTGACACCACAACTCTTTCAGTTCCATTGATAACAAATGTAGCATTATCAGTCATTAAGGGCAGCTCTCCCATATAGACCTCTTGCTCTTTGATGTCCTTAACAACTTTTGTACTTCCTGGTGCATCTTTATCATATATAACCAAGCGCACCAAAACCCGCAAAGGCGCAGCAAATGTCGCTCCTCGCTGCTGACACTCCCTAACATCAAACGTAGGCTCACCAAGCCTATATTTCACATACTCTAATATTGCATAGCCATTATGGCTTTCAATTGGAAAAACACTTGAAAATGCCGCGTGCAAACCTTGATCCTTACGCTTTTCGGGTTTTACCCCCGACTGCAAAAAGCTTGCATAAGAATTAATTTGGGTTGCCAACAGATAGGGGACTTCGAGCACTTGTTCTGCTTTTCCAAAACTGTTTCGAATTCGTTTTTTTTCGGTAAAAGAGTAGGCCATATTGCTTCCTTACCTTTTTAGGAGATTGTTACAGCTTGCAAAAAGGCAAGCGACGAAAGGCCGGTGACATTATGCCACCAGCCCTATTTACTGATTACGCGTCTTTATATACAAAAAGACTTATTAAACACTTATTTGATTTCGACAGAAGCGCCTGCTTCTTCAAGTTGCTTTTTAACCTCTTCTGCTTCTTCTTTAGTTACTGCTTCCTTAATCGTGGTAGGTGCGCTTTCGACAGCCTCTTTCGCTTCTTTCAACCCTAACCCTGTTATACCACGAACAGCTTTAATAACTGCCACTTTATTGGCTCCAAAAGATGTCATTACCACATCAAATTCAGTTTTTTCCGCAGCTGCAGCAGCTTCGCCACCTGCTGCAGCAGGAGCAGCAGCAACTGCAGCCGCTGCAGATACACCAAATTTTTCTTCCATTGCAGATATTAAATCAACAACTTCCATTACCGTCATATTTGAAATAGTTTCTAAAATCTCTTCTTGTGAAACTGCCATTTTTTATCCTCTATATTCTTTAAAGTCTTAACTGGTTAATACTAGGCCTATGCCGCCTCTTTCTGAGTCTTTACTGCCGCAACAGTTCGCACTAATTTTGCATGCGGCTCCGCCAAGGTCCGCGCCAGTTTTTCAACTGGAGCTTTCATTACCGCCATAAGCATGCTGATTGCCTGATCACGAGTTGGCAAGCTTGATAGCTTCTCTAACTCGGATGCATCATATACATGACCACCCACCGCAACCATTTTAGTGATTAATTTATCGTGTTCTTTTGAAAAACCCTTTATTACTCTTGCAGCAGAGCCCGGATCTTCCATTGAAAATGCCAAAATTAATGGCCCAACAAGACCATCATTCATGCACTCAAATTCTGTTCCAGCCAATGCTCGGCGAGCTAAAGAATTTTTCACAACACGAAAATAAACACCTGCCTCTCTACCAGCCTTCCGTAATTCAGTCAACTCACCTACGGTTAAGCCAAGATACTCAGCAGCAATAGCCGAGTGGGCATCAGCAGCAATTGCAGCAACTTCTTCGACGACAATTTTTTTGCCATCTAATCGTAATGCCACAGTTTACCTCCGGTTTATATCTAAAACTTATATAGTTTAGAATTAAAAAAACACATCTTTTTCAAGATGCCCTAACGGTCACCTAGCCAGTTATAACCGGCCTCAGTAGCCATCTACGCAGGAAATATTAAGCTTTCGCACCTACGGTCTTTGATAGTCACCAACTAAAGCCGGTAACTCAAAGTTATAAAGCCAACCTACTGCACAATAATTTGCAGCAAATTAAACTTAATTATACTTTCTCACTCAATGAAGTTGAGTCAATACTCAAACCTGGACCCATTGTTGTAGAAAGGGATATCTTCTTCAAATAAATCCCTTTTGCTGCGCTTGGCTTAGCTTTCTGCAAATCAACCAATAACGCCTCTAGATTTTGTTTTATCGAATCTTCGTCAAATGAAATCTTCCCGATATTACAATGGATAATACCCGCCTTATCGGTTCGGTATCTAACTTGCCCAGACTTTGCATTTCTAACCGCCGCCGCAACATCCTGAGCGACAGTACCCACTTTTGGATTTGGCATTAATCCTCGAGGACCCAATATCTGCCCCAACTGCCCAACAACTCTCATTGCATCAGGTGATGCAATCACCACATCAAAATCCATCTCACCTTTTTTAACCTGCTCTGCCAAATCTTCCATACCGACAATATCTGCACCGGCTTCTTTCGCAGCGTCTGCATTTGCGCCTTGCGTAAAAACTGCCACTCGTACTTCTTTTCCTGTTCCTTTGGGCAGCACCGTTGCTCCACGAACATTCTGATCTGATTTTCTAGGATCAACTCCAAGGTTGACACTTACATCAACAGACTCATCAAACTTAGCGGTAGCTAGCTCTTTTAACAAGGATACTGCTTCTGAAATGGGGTACTGCTTGGACTTATCTACTTTTTCCTGAGCTAATTTAGCTCTTTTTGTTAATTTCGCCATTATTCGCCCTCCACAGTCAGACCCATGCTTTGGGCGCTACCCGCAATAATCTTGACTGCTGCATCCATGTCTGCAGCATTCAGATCTTCCATTTTGATCTTTGCAATTTCTTCCAATTGCGCGCGCGTTACAGTTCCGATTTTTACTGTATTTGGTGTACTACTACCCTTTGCCACACCAACTGCCTTCTTTAATAGTATGGATGCCGGCGGAGTTTTAGTTACAAAAGTAAAACTCCGGTCATTATAAACAGTGATAATTACGGGGATTGGCATCCCCTTTTCCATCTCTTGAGTTTTTGCATTAAAAGCCTTACAAAACTCCATAATATTAACCCCATGCTGACCTAATGCAGGACCAACCGGGGGACTCGGGTTCGCTTCTCCCGCTTTAACCTGCAGCTTTATATAAGCTTCAATTTTTTTTGCCATTTTTTACTCCAACTTTGGGTCCAAACGCATTTCAGCTCCCCACACAAAGAAAAATCTCTAGCAGCACCCAGAGATTCTTTTCACAACAAAACCCTGCTTTCTCTAGCCAGGTTTAACTTTTTTCTACCTGCCCGAAGCCCAACTCTACCGGCGTCGATCTCCCGAAAATCAACACTGAAATTCTCAGTTTGCTTTTCTCATAATTTACTTCCTCGACCACTCCATTAAAGTCCTGAAACGGACCATCAATAACCCGAACAACCTCACCAACCTCAAACAGAATTTTAGGCTTGGGTTTATTAACACCTTCTTCAACCCTGTTCAGGATTGCATTAGCTTCCTTGTCAGAAATAGGCGAAGGACGATCTGATGTGCCGCCAATAAAGCCCAGCACTCTTGGCACATCCCTGACCAAATGCCAAGTTTCGTCAGTTAGCTCCATTTGCACCAATACATAACCAGGAAAAAACTTTCTTTCACTTTTGCGCTGCTGTCCCATCCGCATCTCTACAACTTCTTCAGTAGGAACCAAAATTTTTCCAAAATATTCTTCTAGGCCTTCCTGCCTTATCCGCTCTTCCAAAGCTTCTTTAACCTTGTTCTCATAGTTGGAATATGCATGGACAACATACCAGCGCAGCGCCATCTCTACCCCCCCTGCCCTGTAAGCAAACGCACTCCCCAAAACAGAAACATATCCAGCAGCCAAAGAATCAATCCCACAAGAAACACCATGACAAAAACCATCAACGTAGTCTGCATGGTTTCAGCACGAGAAGGCCATACCACCTTCCTCACTTCCTGCTTTGCTTCAAGCATAAAATTCCAAACATTCCGCCCCATTTCAGTTGTGAGCATAATAAATGCTGCAATAACAACCACAGCCACCAACCCCAGTGACCTGTATAATAGGGAATAATCAGAAAAGTAATAAAACGCTGCTACTCCCGAAACAACCAGTATTAGCGATAAAATTTGTTTTAGTACATCACCTACTGATGTTTCTGCTTCTGCCTGAGTATTCATTCGTCAATTGTAATTAATGAAAGCTTTTGTCTTGCTCATGAGTTAAATAATGGCAGGCCAGGAGGGACTCGAACCCCCAACCTGCGGTTTTGGAGACCGCTGCTCTACCAATTGAGCCACTGACCTAATTAAACCCTTAAACATGCGAACCGTTTATTATATATTGAAATCTAAATTTATTCAATAATTTTCGCAACAACACCCGCACCCACAGTGCGACCCCCTTCACGTACCGCAAAGCGTAAACCCTCTTCCATCGCAATCGGCGCGATTAGCTTAACTTCAACGGTGACATTATCACCCGGCA
>JALSJK010000136.1 GCA_026989395.1 Methylomonas sp. | reverse complement strand
GGGCAGGAATTATTCTCAGTTTAAGATCGCTTGTTCAATCCGGCGATCGATGGGAACAATTCTGGAATAAAATTAATCAATATGGGACGCAATGTTATACATGAAACATCATATTGAGGCTTCACCCAAGACGCCGTAAATACGTCCATGTAGACTTGATTGTGTCATCCATGACACATACACTTCTTCCATAAGCCACTAACATTGAGTGATTTTAGCTAAATTAAATATGCTGAATAGTTACAAGTAATGTAAAAAATAAGTCATTCTATAGCTGGGAAATATACTTTAAAATTTCAACAACCTGTTGCGGCGTTTCAGTAACCGCCATCGCCAAACCATCAATTTCTTTAAGCGGGTGAGTTAATTCTGGCGCATGCATGACAATAACAGGTATGCCTAAACCAATGGCAATCCCGGCATCAAAAGCAGCATTCCATTGTTTGTATTTATCCCCAAAACGCACGATAACAATATCTGACTTTTTAATGGCAGTCTGAGTTCGCAATGCATTGATTTTTGAAGCTTTATGATCCTTCCAAAAATTATTTGTTTCTTTTCCCAGGATTTCTTCGCCAACATTATCACTTTTTTCATGGTCGGTAACTGGACTGAAAACCTCAATAGCCAGATTATTTTCCAAAATCCCATGTTTGATTTGCTCCCGCCAATCAGTGTGAATTTCGCCAGATAGATAAATTCGGTATTTCATTTCTTGATGCCTCTTGACCCGTTGAGTTAATTCAGAATATCGGTGCTACAATAGCTCTATTATATTTTTTTTGAGAACTGTATGTCAGATAAGCTTATATATAAAGTGGTTTTTTTTAACCAGAAACAAGTTTACGAAATTTACGCCAAACACGTCTATCAAGGCGATATGTATGGTTTTGTTATTGTGGAAGATTTTGTTTTTGGTGAGAAAAGTGCCATTGTTGTTGATCCCTCAGAAGATAAGCTTCGTTCAGAATTCAATAGCGTCAAACGCTCTTTCATCCCCATGCATGAGATCATTAGAATCGATGAAGTTAAAAAACAAGGAATGGCGAAAATAATTCCAACTTCAAAAGAATCTGATAGCAGTTCAAAGGTCTCCACTATTTTCAACCCGGGTTCGGATAAAAAGCCATAAGTATTCGTAAAGCTTATTAAATTAATCAAATGCCCAAATCCACCATCACTTATCGGAATCCATTAAAAAAAGAAAATAAAAACAAATGGCAACCTATTGATGGGCTGGAAGGTATGGCTGAAGAATTAACGCTTAGTCTGGATCCAGTCGGGAGCATATACTCGCTTAACCAGATTCTTCCCAGGTGCAGACACCACGCCTTTTGGAGGTAAAAGCCACCAATATCCTGAAGAAATTTTTATCGTCAGCGGCCGAGTGTATGACAAAGCTTTCAATATCTGGTTAGAAACCGGGTATTACGCTATACTTCGCGCGGCCACGACTGCGGGTTTCTAACGACTAAGTTTTTGCCGATAGCTGAGTTAGATTCAGTTCATAAGTCCTATCTATTTTTAATACCAACCCCAATAAGTTTATATTTTCAATTCTCCACCCCCCTACCTTCTCCATCAGAAGAAGGAACATACGAGAACTTATTGGGACTGGTATAAGCGTCTGCTCACCATAAAATGTAAATAACGCCCCAGCCATTTGTACGGCTCGCTCTGAGAATATTCCAGCTCCATCCTCAAAACTGCCTCGGGTGATTTCAGTCCACCGCGTTTTTCAACAACATAATCGCTAAAAACACGAATACCACTGACCGTTTCAATACCGAAGTGATTCTCAAAAAGCCATTGCCTAACTTCTTTAACCGAACAGGGATTATCAGGTGTGAGACTGCCTTTATCGGATCGATAATACTCTTGGCGCTCTACCCGGTTAAAATTACCGCGAATCAAATTATGGTAAACCATCCCGGCAGGATTATAAAAGCATAAAGACAATCTACCGTTTACCTCCAGCAAATTGACTATGGATGGAAAAACCAGCTCCGGCTGCTCCAGCCACTCGAGTAAAGCATGACACAGAACCAGATCAAACTTGCCTTGATGTTGCTCTGCGAACTTTTGATAAGACAAGATATTCCAATCAATCTTCCCATCTACACCTGCCTGGCTGGCTAACTCTATGGCTTTTTGAGTCATGACAGGAGAAATATCAGTAAAACAGACATCATGTCCCAATTGACTCAGTTTTATAGAAAAATAACCCAAGCCACCCCCAAGATCAAGAACGCGCAATTTGCTATTTTTAGCTAAAACACTTTCCAGATCCCGCCAGATTACTGCCTGGCGAATTGCGCCCTTGTTACTACCATAAATGCGCTGTTCAAACCGCTCTGCCAAATCATCAAAATTTCGATCTCCGCTGGCTACTCCCTGCTTTTTCACTTGCTGTTCTTATACCTCATCAGCAGAAAAAATGGCCCAGCAAAACCAACCAGCACTGATAAAACCAAAATTGCCCAGCTCGCTTGATTCCAACTGACCTCATAGCTATCAGGAGTGACTGGTTCGGTCAGGCCGGGAATACTAGGTAAATCCTGGTCTCCTCCCGCTACTTTGAGTTGTGCTTTCATGCCTTTTTCCATATGCTGCGGAACTTCACAATGCACCAAATAGGTTTTAGGCTGACTGGGAACTATAAAAAAACCTTCTTTTTCGCCTTTTCCATAAAGCTCAATATGAAACATTCCCTTGGGATATAAATAACCCGGCAAGCCGTGAATCATAAATTGATGCCGAATGTCATCATCATTAATAAAAGTAATTTTGATGCGGCTACAGGGCTTAACGTCCCATTGTTGCTGATCAAAAGCATACATTTTGCCATTGAATTTTTTTGCGTATTTGTGGCCTGCATGTACCGTAAAATGTACATCTTCAGAAATCTTCTTGCAATCTTTTGGTAATGTATCCGGGTTACTATTCATTACCATTCCTTTTTCATCCATGGTCATTCCGTTATGATTCATTGCAGAAAAGCTCAACTGGGAGAAAAATAATAAAAAAAAGAAAATTAACTTTTTCATTCTTGATCTCCATTCCCTGATGGCTGACGAACCAGAAAAAACAATATCGCCGCAATCAACCCCGAAATCAGACCCAACATAATCAGTCGAAAATAGTTGACTTCCAGCATTCCGGCATCACCTAATAATTGTTTGAAATCTCCCATATTCCAGACCGGATTCTTTTTGGCATAATAATTCTTGTTGAAATACCGATTGACAGGTTCTTCCCGAATTTTTGGCATCCCCATATCATCGAGTAAATCCTGATAAACCACGGTGCTGATATTTCCTCCCGGCGCCATGCCATCCGTGGTAATTCCGGTTTCAACATGATCATGAAACAACCAGACTCCGGGTCCAAAACTATGCAAACCGTCATTTTCTGTTTGCAAGTTCAAATCAATGCGTTGTGCAGGAGCAATTTCAAAAACGTCCCTAGTTACCTGGGCCGCAGGCAACAAAGGCACACCATCAAAATGAGTTACTTTTGCCTTATGCCCATGAAAATGTATAGCCATTGCTGAGCGCTGAGCATTCGCTATACGGAGTTTGATTTTTTGATTGGGTTTAACGACAACCATCGAATCGCGCAAGGTATAAGGAAATGAATGGCCATTCAGCAAAAAATAATTTTCTGATGCCTCGGTCATATTGTATTGCCGATTCATCCTTTTCGCGACAAGCCTGGGATCATTTGCCTGCTGAATAATTGTTGCCAGCTTTTTATCAATCGCCTGGTAATGCAAATCGTATTCCTGATCATAGGCTTCTTTAACAGCAACAGACGGATGTCTAACCTGGCCGGCACCAACATTAAAAGTCTGTACCCAGTTGTTGGGACGGTTTTCTTCTACGACAAACATACCATTCAGCCCCATCACCAAATGCTTATCCGTTTGCACATGGCAATGATAAAACATCGTTCCTGCTTGCCTGGGTTGCATTTCATAAGTTCGCTTTTCCCCAGGAAATACTGCTGGCGCTCCAGTCGTTGGATCGCCATCATTATTTTTTCCGTTTTTTAATCGCCAGGGATGGTCAACCCCGTGAAAATGAATGGTATGAGGAAAGTAATGGGTGTTTTCCAAAGTAATATAAACTTTATCACCCTGCTCTACTCGAATCACCGGCGAAGGAGCTCGCAGCAATGCATGCGCTATTTTGGAGCGAAAATGCTTTTCTGCCATGCCACGGGTTTTGGGGGCAAACACCCATAACCCGGGCTGAATGCCGGGAGCAATATCATAAGCAGGAAAAACGTAATCTCCATCTGGAGTAAATCCGTTAAGTTCGATCACTTCCATTTTAATTCTGATAATATCTGGATCACCATCGCCATCAAGATCATCGGTTTTAGTCAGAAAATCTTCCGCTAACCGTGTTTGCATCAAAGTCTGCATGGAAACATTATTCACGCCTTTCACAAAAGTGGCGATTTCATAAGGATTATCGGGCTGACAAAATGGCGAAGGATTAATTTCCACACCTTCAATTTCAAAACCTTCACGCCATTCCGAAAAATCATTTTGGCATGGATTGACGTATCCTGAAGATTGACGCGCAGAATCAGAAACCGTTGCCGGAATATTCAGTGCGGATTTTTCTACTGGCGAAGGCAACAGCCAATATACCGAAACAAGCAAAATTAAAAGTAAAAAAATAAGCGCACTTCTCAACATGGGGAACCAATAGCAAATTATAAAAATCTCAGTTCATCAAACTAAACTTGAATAACAAGGACAACGTGTAACTGACCTATTATATTTGTATTAGTTTCTGACGACAGAGATTTATTTTATTGGCTCCCAGATGGAAATCATAAAACTTTCTTCCTCCAAAAATTCAGGTGGCATTCAGCTGCATCAACCTATGATTTCAAAAGATTAAGTTTCCCGTTAGAAATTTTAGGCAATTTTTGCCGACATAAAAAGATTTTTCAGTTATTGGCACAACAATACTTTCCCTTAAACATAAAACTCACTTAACTTAAGAAATATTCCATACTGTATTGAAATTACAAATATTATTTTTACATGGGCTAAAGATTTATTTAGCAACAAGCATTTGACGCAGCACAACAAAACAACTAGACTGTTACTTTTTGGCAACTAAATCGCTCGAAAAAGCAACAAAAATTACTACACTACTAACATTAAATTTTACTTAAGAAAATAATTTATGTATCCTAACACCTAAGGCGAGTAGATTGCTTTGTTCTTGATATACACCTCCACTTCCTTATATTCAGCCAGCAAAGCCATTCTCACCTTATGTTTCAGAAACTTTAACTGAGGAAAAATCATGAAAAAAACCATACTACCCCTAACTATCTCAACGCTGCTATTATTTAGCAACCCATCGCAGGCGTCGGTTGAAAGCAAAACCTTACTGGGAATGCTAAACAACAAAGTTGCCTTTAACGCTATTAACCATGTGGTTATAACTGATAATTTGAGCATACCGGGCAAAGGCATACCATCACCAGGTGATTTTTTTACTGGAACTGGATACGCATTGATTGATGCGAATATCGATGGACTTCAGCTGACTGCAAGCTACAACATAGCCGGAGCCTTTACCGGATACGACCCTGCGACTGGAAAACTATCCTTTAACCACGGGCTTTCGGTTCCAGGCATCTCTAACCAAATGACCGTCTACTTGGATAATTTTACAACTGCCGATGAACATGACGCCCTCACCTACACAGACGGACTCAAAATTGCAACTTTTGATGTTGTCCCTGACACTAAGGGCGGCTATTTCACTCAATCTGGTGGCGCTGACAATTTAACCTTCAAGCTTGTTGACAGTGACAAGGAGCAACTAGGCATCGAGGACGACAAGGACGTCCTGTTTAATATTGAAACTGAAATTTCTTTGGCGGATATAGTTGATGGACACATGGTATTCCCATTATTTTTTGGCGCCTTTAATTGCGGCGGCACTACTTTTGACTCATGCAGCCGCGAAATTGGAACAGGCATTCTATCTGTAGAATCAGCAGTAATCAATCCACCTTCTGACGTTCCACTCCCTCCCGCCCTTGGCTTATTTCTCAGCGGCCTTGGACTGTTAGGGTGGTTCAGCAATAAACGTAAATCAGCGTAATCATAACCATATCGGTCTCAACAAGATACTTTTTGCGCTAAATTTACACTTTAATGCAAAAAGTATCTTAAAGGGGCCAAACCTTTTCTATTCCTCATTCCGCCCCAAGTTTCTGCTCAGCCGCAATCACCGTATTAGCAACCAACATTGTTATCGTCATTGGTCCCACGCCGCCAGGAACCGGAGTAATATAGCCAGCCACCTCTTTTACCCCTTCAAAATCAACATCACCAACCAGACGCCCATCATCCAGTCTATTTATTCCAACATCAATCACTGTTGCTCCAGGCTTAACCATATCAGCAGTAATTAAATTTGGCTTACCTGTTGCCACAACCAAAATATCCGCTAACGAAGTAAATTGCTTCAAATCCTTGGTTTTCGATGTGCATACTGTCACTGTTGCACTTTTTTGTAACAACATTAAAGCCATCGGCTTACCAACAATATTACTACGACCGACAATGACCGCGTTTTCGCCTTCAATAGATATTTCGCAATATTCCAACAAGCATTGCACTCCATAAGGAGTACAAGGAGGAAACACGGTATTACCCGCTACCAACCCCCCCAAATTATATAGATGGAAGCCATCAACATCTTTTTCAACAGCAATGGTTTCCAAAACCCTGTTAACATCAATATGCTCAGGCAACGGTAATTGCACTAAAATACCATGTATAGTTTTATCTTGATTAAGCCTTTCAATGGCTTCAAGCAGCATAGTTTCACTAATATCTTCAGGTAAATCATGCAGCTCTGAATGCATACCTACCTCATGACAGGCTTTAATTTTATTGCGCACATAAACCCGTGAGGCAGGATTGTCGCCTACAATAATAACTGCCAAACCTGGCAAGATTCCTGACTCTTTTAATTTATCAACACGCTCTTTCCATTGCTGACGAACTTTAACAGCAATCTCTTTTCCATCAATTATTTTCGCAGTCATATTCAATTCCTATCATTTGATTTTATGGTCATCAGCTGACCGATTGTTTATAGTATATCCAAACTTTATATTATTTTTTTAGACATGGGCAAACTAAGACAAATCGCACTACTAGGCGCGCCAATATTACGAACTAAAGCAGAAGAAATTCGCTTTGACTCTAACATTGCTCGAGATATTGTCAACGACATGCAGGCAACTTTATCTGAATCCAACGGCGTTGGCCTCGCAGCCCCACAAATTTATGAACCTTACCGCATTATTATCCTGGCTTCGCGCCCAACGCCCCGCTATCCGAACGCTCCTTTTATGGAACCAACTGTTATGATCAACCCCGATTTTCGAATGTTATCAGAAAAGCAACAAAAAGACTGGGAAGGGTGTCTGAGCATACCAGGAATCCGGGCGCTAGTGCCAAGATTCACATTAATTGAGATTAGCTATACTGATCAACAGGGAAAACAAACCCGCCAAACACTTAAAAACTTTATCGCCAGAGTTTTTCAACATGAATATGATCATCTTGAAGGCAAGGTCTATCTTGATCGTGTTGAAAATAACCAGGATATCATTTCCGAAAAGGAATTTAACAAACAAATTATTGATTAAAATGCTCCATATCCAGGATGAAACGCAGATTACCTGTCCTTATTGCGGAGAAACAATATCAATTTTGATTGATTCTAGCGCCGGCAGCCAAGAATATCATGAGGATTGCTCTGTTTGCTGCACCCCGATTTTTTTCTCAATTGCCATTGATCACGAGGGTAATTTGATACAAATTGAAGCAAAAAGAGACGATGACTAATTTGGGCAAATGCGTCCCCGAGAGGATTCGAACCTCTAATCTACCCCTTAGGAGGGGGTGGCATTATCCTGTTATGCTACGGGGACGTGACCGCAATTATATCAAAAAACCGGCTTTCATCATAAAATGCTAAATCAGGATGTGACAGCAACTCGGGCAAATTTTCTTTTACCAAGCTGATATACCTGGTCGGTATTAACTGGAATTTGCAATTTAGGATCGGAGATCTTTTCTCCATCAATTTTTAAGGCTCCTTGTTTGATCATTCTAATTGCTTCCGATGTACTAGCGGTCAACCCGGCATCTTTCAACAAATTTGCAATTGCATAATACTCATTCGATGTTGATAATTCAACAGTTTGAATATCCTCAGGAATAGCGCCCTGCTTAAAACGCGCCTCAAAATCCTTAAGCGCTTTTTCAGCAGCTTGCTTGTCATGAAAGCGCTCAATTATTTCCTGCGCCAACATGACCTTATAATTCCTGGGGTTTGCGCCTTGTTGACATTGATGTTGCCATTGACTGATTTCAGCAATTGGTCGAAAGCTCAACAACTCAAAATATCGCCACATTAATTCATCCGAAACAGACATGATCTTACCAAACATATCATTTGGTGAATCTGCCACGCCGATATAATTATTCAAGGACTTGGACATTTTCTGCACCCCATCCAGCCCTTCAAGAATCGGCATGGTCAGAACCACCTGCGGTTTTTGCCCATAAACCTCCTGCAACTGCCTTCCAACCAACAAATTAAATTTCTGATCAGTCCCCCCTAATTCCACATCCGCCTTCATCACTACGGAATCATAGCCCTGTATCAAAGGATACAAAAACTCATGAATTGCAATCGGCTGGCCGCCTTTATAGCGTTTGCTGAAGTCGTCTCTTTCTAACATCCTTGCAACCGTATGCTTTGCCGCCAACTGTATTAATTCAGCAGGAGACAACTTATTCATCCAAGTCGAATTAAACATTACTTGGGTTTTTTCTGGATCCAAGATTTTAAAGACTTGCTCCTGATAGGTTTTGGCATTTTCCATCACCTGCTCTTGCGTCAAAGGCTTTCTGGTGGCGTTTTTGCCCGTCGGATCACCAATCATGCCGGTAAAATCTCCAATCAGAAACAAAACATCATGCCCCAAATCCTGAAATTGCCTTAACTTGTTAATCAGTACTGTATGCCCAAGATGTAAATCGGGTGCAGTTGGATCAAATCCGGCTTTAATGCGCAGAGGCCGGTTTTCCTCCAGTTTTTTTATCAATTCATCCTCGATTAAAATTTCGTCAGATCCTCGACGCAAGTTTTCCAGTACTTCTTTATACAACATTACTCTCCATATTCAGGAATTTCAAAAAGGTCATTATTGCCATAAAAAATTTTCACCCCATAACAAAAATGTTAACGAAATCAAAATAAAAGCTAAGTTAATGGCAGCAAACAAAAGAAGACTACGCTATAATTTGCCTTATACCATTAAATTGTCTTAAAATTTGTTAAGTTTTACCAGAGTTTTAGTTATTTTCATAAATTTTGGCAGAAAAAATATGTTTAATTTTGTTGTTGGAAATATTAAATATAAGCTCCATCTTTTTGAGACTGATCGTTCTTCTTAATTAATAATAATCGCTTTACGACCAAATCAACAATGAAAAATTACAATCTAATCATTTTCGGTATAAGTGCTGCCATCGTAGCCAGCGTTAGTTATGCATTAATGCCTTCCGAAAGCGAAAAAGAAAGAATTATAGAAGTTCTTGAAGCCACAACACCTGCTACCAACACAATAGCATCCTTAGATAAAACTAAAATTTTACCTGAGATACCAGCCAATAATCTCCACACAGAACATTATCCTGTGCAGGCAGGCGACTCACTTTCAGGCATCTTCCGCAAACTTAAGCTAAGCTTCACAGATTTATACCATATCACTCACGCCAAACCCCACGGTAGAGATTTTGCAAAAATCCTCCCTGGCAAGACACTAGAAATCAAAACTGACAAAGACGGTAACCTTGAGCAACTGATATATCCACGTAATATTTTAGAAACGCTCATCGCAACTCGTAGCAAGGAAGGATTTGCGGTTGAACTGATCAGTAAAGATATTGAAGCTCGCATCAGCTCAGCCCAGGCTATTATCAGCTCTTCATTGTATGTTGATGGCAAAAAAGCGGGGCTTCCGGATAGATTAATTATGCAGCTTGCTGATATTTTTGCTTGGGACGTTGATTTTGCCCTGAATTTACGGCCAGGAGATCAGTTTACAGTTCTTTACAAAACACTTTATGTGGACGATAAAGAAATCATGACCGGGGATATTATTGCCGCGGAATTTGTTAATCGCGGTAAAACGTACACCGCAGTTATGTTCGAAGACGAAGACGGCAAAACAAATTATTACACTCCTGACGGCAGGAGTATGCGGAAAGCATTTTTACGCACTCCAGTCGACTTTGCTCGAATCAGTTCTCGTTTTAATCTAAGACGTAAACACCCCGTTCTCAACAAAATCCGTGCTCATAAAGGCGTTGATTACGCTGCCAAAACAGGAACCCCAGTAAAAACTACCGGCGATGGAAAAGTTACCTTCCGCGGCCATAAAGGAGGCTATGGGCGCGTTGTTATTGTCCAACATGGCCAGCACTACAGTACTTTGTATGCCCATTTATCCAAATACAAAAGCGGCCTGAGAAAAGGCGATCAAGTAAAACAAGGGGAAGTCATTGGTTATGTCGGAAAGTCAGGGTTAGCCACCGGCCCCCATTTACATTATGAATTTCGCATTGATGGCGCCCATCGCAACCCATTAACTGTAAAGCTACCCCATCATAAACCCATTAACAAATACCTGATGGCTGAATTCAAACGCCAGACCAGTCCATTATTAGCGCAACTTGAACAAACCAAGAAAACCTTATTGGCAAAAAATGGAAACTAGTAGCTAACATAGCATATTTATTTAATTTGAAACTAACAGGGTTATTTTTTTATCAACAAAGTTGCTTTAAAAAATTTTAATACGCTCACAACAAATTGACTGAATTTTTTATTGGGCTTATGTCTGGCACCAGCATGGATGGCATTGATGCCAGCCTGGTTGATTTCAGCGCAAAAAAGCCGAATGTCGTTGCCTCTCTTTATGCGCCGTTTTCAAAAACAATTGTTACGAAGATTCGCCGACTTTCAAACCCCTCAAACTTAATTTCTTTAGAGCAACTCGGCCAGCTTGATAATCAGCTTGGACATTTATACGCTCAAACCATTTCAAATTTATTAAAAAGCACACCATACTCATCTCAAGACATTATAGCCATAGGCTGCCATGGCCAAACCATGCACCATGCACCAACTATAAATCATCCTTTTTCTCTACAAATTGGTAACCCCAATATCATTGCAGAAGAAACCGGTATTACTACAATAACTGATTTCAGGCGCAGAGATATTGCCGCCGGCGGCCAGGGTGCGCCATTGGTTCCAGCTTTTCATAAAGAATTTTTCTCTGCACCTGGTGAAAACCGCGTTATATTGAATATCGGCGGCATTGCCAATATCACATTGCTTCCAAAAGAGAGCAGAAAGAAGGTTAGTGGCTTTGATACTGGACCGGGAAATACTCTAATGGACTATTGGGTTCAAACCCACCTGCACAACCCTTACGATAAAAATGGCAACTGGGCTGACACTGGAATCTGCCAGAAAGAACTACTGGAGGAAATGCTTAATGATCCTTATTTTTTCATCGAGCCGCCCAAAAGTACTGGCAAAGAATACTTTTCTCCTGGATGGCTGGCCAACTTAATCGCTAAAAAAAAATATTTACCCGAAGATATACAAGCTACTTTGTGCCATTTAACGACACAATCAATTACCAAGGCCATTATAAAAACGGACATTACACCTGATCGTTTGTTAGTTTGTGGTGGTGGCATCCACAACCACTTGCTAATGAAATTACTCAGAAAGGAATTTTCTTGTCCAGTCAACTCAACTCAAGAATTTGGACTACACCCAGACCAAGTTGAAGCAGTCGCATTCGCATGGCTTGCCAGACAAACCTTTAATGGCTTGCCTGGAAATATGACTGATGTTACAGGTGCTTGTAGATCCGTAATACTGGGCGGAATTTACCCCGGGGAAAAATCTTCTTTTCCGAACAAACTTAAAAATTGAATTCTAAACCGAAAAAGAAGAACCACAACCACAAGTTGTAGAAGCATTTGGATTTCTAATAACGAATTGGGCGCCAGAAACATCTTCTTTATAATCAATCTCGGCGCCTGTTAAATATTGAACACTCATGGCATCAACCAAAACGGTAACACCACCATTTTCAATCGTTGTGTCATCTTCGTTGATTTCCTCATCAAATGTAAATCCATACTGGAAGCCCGAACAACCGCCGCCAGAAATATACACCCTAAGCTTTAAATTTTCGTTCCCTTCTTCGGCAATCAATTCGCCAACTTTTTTTGCCGCGCTATCAGTAAAAATAATGGGTTCGCTCATAATAATATAATAATTTAAATCGTAACCATTTGATTATGACAAAACCAAGCATTTTAATCAAGATTATGGATATAAAGGAACAATTCCCAATGCCATTTTTTCATCCAGGCCAAATATTAAATTCATATTTTGCACCGCCTGCCCAGCCGCTCCTTTTACTAAATTATCAATAACTGATAAGACCACAACAGTATCGCTATTTTCTGGCTGATGTACTGCAATTTGACAACGGTTACTACCCCGGACATTTCTAGTATCAGGATGATTGCCTCGCGGCAAAACATCAACAAACGGCTCATCAGCATATCGGTGTTCAAATATCTCCTGCAAATCACCACTGCCTTTATTGATTTTTGCGTATAAGGTTGCGTGAATACCTCGAATCATCGGAGTCAAATGCGGTACAAACGTTAAATGAACATCACACCCCGCCGCTTGCTCCAGGCCTTGAGAAATTTCAGGTAAATGCCGGTGTCCGGCAACAGAATAGGCTTTAAAACTTTCCCCTGTCTCGCTCATTAAAATTCCAACCTGGGCTTTCCTTCCCGCCCCGCTCACACCAGACTTAACATCCGCAATTAAATGGCCCAGATCAATCAAGCCATTTTCAATTAGAGGCAAAAATCCTAATTGCACAGATGTCGGATAA
This sequence comes from Methylomonas sp., assembly GCA_026989395.1. GTDB lineage: Bacteria > Pseudomonadota > Gammaproteobacteria > Methylococcales > Methylomonadaceae > JALSJK01. The sequence continues at coordinate 38,778 of JALSJK010000136.1, read as the reverse complement.
CATCCAGGACAGGCAATCAGAGTTGCTTTTTTAATTTTATCCCGATTCACTTCCGGCAATCCGTAAACCGCCTCGGCAACCAATTCAGGGCAAACATGCTTTTGGCCATACCATTTCTCCCAAACTTCAATATTCTTAATTCTGAAATCCGCTGCCAAATCAATAACCTTCACACCCCTATCCAATAGCTCCCTCGCCATTAACATGGCAGTGCCATTAGGCGTAGCAAAAAAAACCACATCGCATTCAGCAAGCCTATCGATTTCCGGCTCAGAAAACAGCAAATCCAGCAACCCAAAAAAGTTTGGATAGACAGAATCAACCCTTTTCCCGGTATCTGAGCGCGATGTTACCACGCAAATTTCCACCTGAGAATGATTGACTAAAATTCGTAGTAGCTCTACGCCGGTATATCCTGTCCCTCCCACAATTCCTACTTTTATTTTCATTAAATTGCCCGCCTTTCTCTCCTAAATTTATTAGCTCTGTCCAATTCTATACTTTGTCAAATTGATACCAACCAATTTTCCGGGAAAATCAGATTACATAAAACTCCAACCTTGAAGAAACGTCCAACTTATTCCGTGCGCATTCCTAAGCAAGAGGAAAAAATGCAATTTGACAAAACAGACCTGAATTGAAGTATTCAAGGCATTATCTTACTGAAATTTTAAGAATTTTAACAACCAAATACCCTTTTCATTTACAAATAACTTACTTCGACAAGTCTAAAAAGTAAAGCTTCCAGAAAACGACATATAGGTATTGCGAACGATTCTCATTACTGATATTATAAACGATATTTTTTATCATTACGGAACAACTAATGCGCTTTTCCAAAAAATCTTTTCTGCCTATAGCCATAACTACGATTGTCTCTCAATCTCCTACCGCTCAGGCAATTACAGCAAATCAACTTGCTGAGCAATTTGAAGCCTATAAAGCCCAACAAGCAAAAGAGCTAGCGGCCATTCGTGCAGAAAATGCGCAGCTAAAGCAAGAAAATGCCGCACTTAAAAAACAGTTTGAAGAAACTCAACAGCAAGTTTCAAATAATGCTGAAGCTGTTGATACCGTTGCTGAAAATCTTGAATCCGGAACCGGCAAATCGGGTTGGTGGGAAAAAACCACCATTGGTGGCTATGGAGAATTGCACTATAACAATCATTTAACCGAAAGCGATCCTCGTGAGCGCACCAATGAAATTGACTTCCATCGTTTTGTGCTCTTTTTTGATCATCACTTTTCAGACAAATTACGTTTTTTCTCCGAACTTGAATTGGAACATGCAATTGCCGGTGACGGCAAAGCTGGTGTGATTGAATTAGAGCAAGCCTATCTGGAATATGATTTTACTGATTGGGCATCTGCTTCAGCGGGTCTGTTTCTCATGCCTGTCGGTATTATTAATGAAAAGCACGAACCAGACACATTTTACGGTGTAGAACGAAATCAGATTGAACAAAAAATTATTCCAACCACCTGGAGAGAAGCCGGAGTTAGTACCAATGCTCATTTTGATAATGGCATCAGTATGGATCTTGCAATTACTAGCGGCCTTAAGTTGGATGAAAATTATTCAATACGCAGCGGTCGAGGACAACTTGGCAAACAGGATGTTTCTGACCCGATTATTGCTGCCAGAATAAAATACACTGGCATACCCGGTCTGGAACTGGCATCGACCATTCTCCATCAAACTGATATGGAACAACGACAAACCGGCATACCCATTGGCGGCGGTACGCTCTACGAAGCTCATATTATTTATAGTCATGATATTGGTCCTGGAACGTTTTCTGGGCGGGCTTTATATGCAATGTGGAATCTAGACATTGATGATCCAACTGTAAAAGATGCAGAAAATCAATACGGCTGGTATATTGAACCAAGCTATCGAATTCCAACCCCCATGGGTGATGTTGGTGCTTACGGACGTTTCGAGCAACTGGAATATTTTAATAAATCTCTCAAGAAATCCAACATTTGGTCAACTGGGGTAAACTGGTGGATACATAAAAACGTAGTATTGAAAGGCACTTATTTTTATGAAGACAAACGTGATGGCTCTTCCAATGTCAGAGGATTTGACCTGGGCATAGGCTATCAGTTTTAATAGCATCCCTTCTTCATTCAGAAACGCCCATTATTAACGGGTGTTTTTGAATCGGGTATTTAATTCTGGGATTTCCATCAATAAACCAAGGCCCATTAAATCCAAACAACATGCTGAAGCTTTTCCTGATTTTGCTTTTTTTATTGCCTACTTATTCTGTTTTTGGCGAACAATATCAAAGCCAGGATGATTTTTTGAAAGGAGTTTTTTCAGAAAACCCGCCAAAACCAAAAATCCTTTGGATCAACAAAACCCTGAAAAAACAAGTCAAAAAAATTCTCGACCACAAACCAGGATTCTTAAGAACCCGTTATTGGAAAAAAGACTCACTTTCAGTTTGGATACTTGATGAAATAGGCAAAACCCAACCTATTACAGTCGGCATTGTCATAGAAAATAACACTATAAAAAGGATCAAAGTCTTGGCCTTTCGTGAAAGCCGGGGCTGGGAAGTTAAGCATGATTTTTTTACCGACCAATTCAAAGGAACCAATCTTAATTCAGATTTAAAACTCGATAAACCCATTGATGGAATCTCGGGGGCAACCCTATCTGTCCATGCGCTGACCAAAATTGCCCGCATCGCATTACTTTTTAATCAGTATATTCAAAAATGAAAAACACCAGAAAATCGCTCTGGCGTTTATTATTCAAATTCCATCGTTATACGGGTCTTTGTATTGCCATTTTCATTGTCATGCTCACCACCACAGGCATCCTGTTAAATCATACTGATGACTTAGACCTTGACAGTCAATATGTACATTCCATATCCATCCTTGATTGGTATAACATCAAACCAGCGGAAATCAAGGTTGCATTTAAAACCAACAAACAATGGATTATTCAGATTGATGGAAATATTTTTCTTGAACAACAGCCCGTACTAAAAAAAAATCAAGCATTGCTTGGTGCTGTAGCAACAGATTCCTTCTACATACTGGCATTTCCTGATTCGCTGATTTTACTTTCTTTCGAGGGCGATATTATTGAAAACATCGAAAAACCAATATCAAGAATCGCTATTTCTGGTGACCATAACATTTTTATCGAATCAGAAAAGCAGATTGTATTCTCTGCTGATGGATTACTGAGCTGGCAACTGGCCCAGAAAAACAATATAAACTGGTCAAAACCAGCAGAACTGCCAGAAAAATTAAAGCAAAAAGTCAGACAATCATCATTACAAAAAATAATTCCTTATGAGCGATTGATTCTGGATATTCACAGCGGCCGGTTTTTTGGCTCTTACGGTGTCCTCATGGTTGATATTGCGGGAATATTGTTTATCTTGTTAGCTTTGAGCGGTTGCTGGATATGGTTAAGGCATGCACTTCGCCATCATAAACACCGAAAAAAACAATAATTTACATAACTGGTGGTTTGTATATTCAGCCAGAATTACTCTAAGATATTGATTTATATGACTAGCAAATTATTCCGTGTGCATTCCTTAATACAGCTCTAAAATCATTTTTCTACAGGCAGGTTTTTCTTGAGCCACGCGGTCATATGGCCATCAAGATAAACAATGTTGTCATAGCCGGAAAGACTTAAAGCCAGCTTGGCAATCCCTGCACGCGGCCCGTGCTGACAGTAAAGCACTAATAAATCAGAAGATTTTCTACCTTCTAATTGGTCAGGAGAAAATGCCGCCCAGAACGGAACATGAACTGCCCCAGGCACATGTCCGCCCTTATATTCAGACTCTGAACGCACATCAATAATTACTGGGGCTTGCTTTATTTCAATTAATTTAAGTAATTCCTGCTGCTTCATATTTGGCTTTCCAGTTGTACCACATCCACTAACAAAAACACTAATCAATAATAGGTTAAAAATTGCTTTCATTTACCCTCCCGTCACATTCATATGTCGTAAAATGACTGGCTGATCACTTAATACAAACTCATGCTTCTCCGGTTTTATTTGCATTGCCTGGATAATGGCTTGTTTAACAATTTCATGATTTCCCGGATTGGCTCTAAGCACTTGTTTCATATCCATTGAATGCTCATTTCCCAAGCATAACAATAAACGCCCCTCTGCCGTTAGCCGGACACGATTACAATCACTACAAAAATTATGACTGTGTGGTGAAATGAATCCAACCCTGGTTCCTGTTCCCTGCACCTGAAAATAGTTGGATGGGCCACCTGTTTTTGTCGTGGAAGGCAATAAAGTAAATTGTTGCAGCAAATCTTGTTTTATCTCTTCACTGGAATAATAAGCTTCATACCGATTATGCTGACTCACAACCCCCAAGGGCATCTCTTCAATAAAACTAATATCTATCTCATGCTTAATCGCAAACCGAACCAGGTCTGCAACTTCATCATGGTTTCTGTTTTTTAAAATCACCGCATTGATCTTCAATCGATGAAACCCTGCCTTCTTTGCCGCCTCAATTCCTTTCAGAACAGTTTTTAAATCGCCATTCCGTGTTAATATTTTAAATTTCCCGGCATTCAAGGTATCAAGACTGATATTCAGCCTCTTGATACCGGCATCACTCAGTGGCTTAGCAAATTTTTCCAATTGCGAACCATTGGTGGTCATCACCAGCTCAATTAGACCAGGCAACTCAGCCACCTGTTCGACTAACTGCAATACACCGTTACGCACCAGCGGCTCTCCTCCGGTTATCCTGATTTTTTCAACTCCTAATTCCGTAAATGCTTTAGCCAAAGCATAAATTTCTTCCAAAGTTAAAATCTGGGCACGCGGCAGAAACGTCATAGTTTCTTCCATGCAATACAGACAACGGAAATCACAGCGATCGGTAACAGAAATTCTTAAATAGTTAACACGCCTTCCAAAGCGGTCAATTAATAAGGTTGGTTCGGTAACTTCAGACATCAGCACAATCTTTTATATTCCAAGAATACTAATATTACCAGTTTTGAACACTTAGTTTCCAAACAATACTAGTTCCAGCTAGAATAGTGGTATTTCCCGCGGCAACTTCCAAGCAATTCCATGAAAATAATCTTGCAAACCTTATGCGTTCTACTGCTTTTCATTACCAATCTCAGTGCTTCAGAAAAAACCATTATCCGATTGGGTGTGCTCCCGTTTGGAACAGTCAACTGGGAGGTAACTGCTTTAAAAAAACTAGGATTGCTGGATACAGATCAATACCATATTGCAATCCAACCGGTCGCAAATCCGCAAGCGGGAAAAATTGCCCTTTTGGCAGATTCAGTGGACGTGATTATTTCCGACTGGATTTGGGTCTCCAGGCAACGGTCCAGTGGTTTTGATTTAACATTTTACCCTTACTCCAATACTGCTGGTGCATTAATCACAAACCCTAAAAATCAAATCTCCAAGCTGCAGGATCTTAAAGGAAAGCGTTTAGGAATTGCTGGTGGCGAGCTGGACAAAAACTGGCTATTACTACTCGCTTTGGCAAAAAAACAAAAATTTGATCTAGGACAATCCGTAGAAAAAGTTTTTGCAGCGCCGCCATTACTCAATCAGCAACTGATAAAAAATAGGCTGGACGCCACTATCACTTATTGGCATTACGCTGCAAGACTTGAAGAACAAGGCTATCACCAATTACTCAACGGCAAGAAAATTCTGCAAGAACTGGGAATTTCAGTGGCTGTTCCAACCTTAGGTTATGTTTTTAAACGAAGCTGGGCCAAACAAAATCAAAAAGCGCTTAATGCTTATTTCAATGCAGCAATCAGTGCAAAAAATTCAATTTGTGAGAATGATCTTGTCTGGCAACAAATTATTCCTTTAACTAAAACTTCTTCCAGAGAGACCCAAAACTTACTTCGAAAACGCTATTGCCAAGGATTAGTAAAGGAATGGGGAGCAAATCAACAAAAAGCGGCTGAGAAAATTTATTTGCTGCTCAAAGAGATTAGTAAAAATCGCCTTACCGGCTCATCTAACAAATTAGCCGATGAAACTTTTTGGTTTCTTTAATTATACTTCGCACGGAAAAAGTTGGGCAACTGGCGCAGTAGTTTTTATTCGTATTCAAGGCGTAGAAATAGATGCATAGTCAGCTATGTAACTATTTTTACAGACGCAGAAGACGGATAAAAAACAAGCAAGTTGCTTAAGTTATTCCATGTGCGTTCCTGAACAAGGCGATGCAAGCAATTGTAAATTCAAATCGCCGTTCCAGAAGAAACACCCGTAGTTTTCTTTGTCTTTGCAACACCATCTGAAAGCTCTTTAACATTTGGGCCAATATTGATCAGCAATACCAGCAGGGATGCAAAATATGGAACTGACTGCACTAAAAGGACAGCTGTCCATAGCTTACCAGTCATATTATCAAAGTGTTCCAAGGTACTCATAAAATAAGCCGCCGTCCAGAGCAAAACCAGAAATACCAGTTCTTGACGAATGGTCATCAGGCCAGCAAAAAAAGGGCGTTCTTTTTCGCACTTTGGAGTTCGTAAAAAAGGACGGCCTGAAGTAAACAAACCTTGTAGTGTTGCTATGGCAACAGTATGGGTTAAAGCCAACCCGGCTAATGTGGCGCCAAGTGTTTGGAGTAAAGTACATTTAACCCTCACCCGATATAACCACAAACTCCGAATTAATTTAAAGCCAAACAGGCCTATAGTGGGCAATACAAACGCTGCGATGGGCAACTCACCCGCAACTGGATCAATAAAAATTCTCGCTGATAAAATTAAACTGGCGACTGTAAAAATTAATGCCAGCGCATCAGAAAACCACGGCAGCCAACCTGCCACAAAATAATAACGCTGCGCAGGCGTCAAGTCAGTTTTCCCAAAAGAAAGCAAACTGCGCCAATGCGCCTTGATAATTTGCATGGCTCCATATACCCAGCGATGCCGCTGCGTGATGTAACCAGAAAAAGTATATGGCGTTACGCCACGGCCAAAGGTATCTTTGACATAAACTGAATCATATCCGGCACGGTAAAGCCGAATTCCCAACTCACTATCCTCACAAATACACCATTCTCCCCATTTTCCAACAGCTTCAAGGGCCGTTTTACGAATCATGGTCATGGTGCCATGTTGAATGATGGCGTTATATTCGTTCCTCTGCACCATACCGATATTGAAAAAACCAGCATATTCCCAGTTCGTTAAGGTTTTAAACCAATGTTGCTTCCAATCATGGTAATTTTGAGGGGCTTGTACAAAACCAACTTCAGGATTATCAAAATAAGGCACTAAGCTTTTTAACCAGTCCGGCGAGACAATATAATCACTATCAATAACAGCAATGACTTCAGCATCTTCTGCTGTCTGCTCAAGCGCATAATTTAATGCTCCTGCCTTATAGCCTGGCCAATTTTCCAAATGAAAGAAACGGAACTTTGAACCCAGGCGCGCACAATCATCTCGAACTGGTTTCCAAACAGCGGGATCAGTGGTGTTATTGTCGATTACCAACACTTCAAGATTGGGATAATCAAGCCGGTCAATCGCTTCCAGTGTCTGACGGACCATCTCTGGCGGCTCATTATGAATTGGAATGTGTAAAGATACTTTTGGAAAAACAAAATCCGGACTGACTTTTAAAGGTTTGAAATTACGTGTGCTATTCCGGTTCCATAACACCTCAACCAATTCCAGGCTTTCTACCAACAAGACCAAGACTGCAAGCGCTTGCATCAATAATAAAATAATCCACAAAAAAGCAGTAAAGGTTGTTTGATACTGATGCGCGCCAATGGATGCAGTCCAAGCTAAGGTTGACGCGCCAAGATTGGCTATCAAGCCAAAAAACACCACGCCAGGTAATTTCAGGCGCTTTCTGTTAAATAAAAACAGGAAAGTAACAAGCAAGCTAAGTGAAACTGCACCAACTGCCCAATAACGCCATTTTGGCAGTTTTTGCACAGCACCTTGCATGGAAAACTTTGGCTTGCGCTCAGCATCATACAAACCCCAATAGGCACCAGATGAACCTTCACTGGTCATCTTCCATGGCTGATCAAATGCCTCAACAGCATAGTAGACGATATTTTCGGCATGCGCACGATTTAGAAAATCTCTAAGAAACCGAGCCTGATTGATAATTGAAGCAGAAGCCTGTTTTATTGGCTGTCCATTGGATGGCCAGCCCACTTCGGTAATAATAATTTGCTTGTCAGGAAATGCTTTCTGCAAGTCATAATAACGCTGAAAAACATACTCAACAGCCTCATCTGCAGGAATTCCTTCCCAATACGGTAGAATATGTGCAGCAATGAAGTCGACTTCCTCACCAAGCTCAGGATATTTAAGCCAAATATCCCATGTTTCTGAAGTACTAACAGGTCTCCATGTTTGACTTTTCACCTGTCGGATCAAATATATCAACTCGCTGACAGATACATCTTTTCTGAGCACCGCTTCGTTTCCAACCATGGTTCTGATAATATTTGGGCTGTTTTGCCGACTTAACTCAATCAATCTATCCACTTCTCGTTGATTGGAAGCGGCATCCTTGTCTATCCAAGCGCCAAGCGTCACATTAATATGATGTTTTTGCGCCAACTCTGGTATTTTATCAAAACCGTTGTTAACACTATATGTCCGGATTGCATGCACTTTATTTTCTAGAAGTGCTATATCTTCTTCAATTTCCCATTGGTTAGGATAATGTTTTTTGAATGGATCATGATGCCTACGCATAGGGTTGAAGGATAATCCCATCATCACACCGTCCCACTCCCGGGCATTTTGCGGCTGATTGAGATAAGCCCAAAATACTAAATTGGCTAAAACCAGCAAAACCAGCGTAATAATAAAAACAAAAGATTTTTTCATCGTAAATCAGTCTCCATATTCACACAGCACATCTGATAACAATCAGGATTTTTTTATTTATTCTTGAATTTCCACTATAGGCATTAATACTTAAATGAATATGAATTCCCACGAGAAAAGTGTACGCTATTTCCTACACTTACAAAAAATTAGCCCATTTTCCCTTTTGAAAAAAATTTTACTATCGGTACAATCGGAATGATTACACGCAAAGAAATATACTAATGACCTTTCTTAAGAATCGATTCATTAAGCAAATTTTCGAAAGCTTCATCGATCTTGTCCCGATTTTTACTGTTATTTTATTTTTTCAGATTTTTGTCATAGAACAACCGTTGCCCGACATTATTAACTTGATTACAGGCACTCTATTAGTAATATTGGGTCTAACATTTTTCATTATCGGCCTGGAACTTAGTTTATTTCCAATTGGCGAATCCATGGCTTATGCATTTGCTCAAAAAGGCAGCTTATTTTGGCTGCTGGCCTTTGCTTTCTGCCTTGGATTTGGCACTACCATTGCCGAGCCTGCTTTAATAGCAGTTACCAATGAAGCTGCCGAAATTGCCAGCCTGGGAAATATCATTAATGACTCCGATGCGGCCAAGTCAAATTATGCATTTGGTTTGCGCATCACCGTTGCATTTTCCGTTGGCATCGCTATAGTAATTGGCGTATTACGCATCCTGCATGGCTGGCCACTGCATTATTTAATTATTAGCGGTTATGCGATTGTGGTTGTTATTACCCCGTTTGCGCCAGATGAAATTATCGGTATTGCTTATGATTCTGGCGGGGTAACAACTTCTACCATTACCGTACCTCTGGTAACGGCGCTAGGCGTAGGCTTGGCAACTGCCATTAAAGGCCGCAATCCAATGACTGATGGATTTGGCTTAATCGCGTTTGCATCTCTTACACCGATGATTTTTGTCATGGCCTACGGCATCATATTATGATTGATTGGCTAGTTATTTTTTCCAAAACTTTATTAGACACTGGAAGGGATGTCTTACCGATTGCCGCTATTATTATCGGTTTTCAAATTGTAATCATACGTAAACCAATTTTACATCCAGGAAAAACCTTATTTGGCTTTCTCTATGTTGTCGTAGGTATCGCCCTGTTTCTTCAAGGGCTGCAAATGGCGTTATTCCCTTTGGGAGAATTAATGGCTCACCAACTGACGACCCCAGAATTCATTAACATTGACTCTCAGGCAACTAAAGTCAGCTGGCTATCTTATTATTGGGTTTACGCATTTGCCGCAAGCCTTGGTTTTGCCACCACACTGGCAGAACCCTCATTGATTGCTGTCGCTATCAAAGCCGAACAACTTTCTGGAGGAGCAATTCATGCCTTTAGTCTTAGAATAGCCGTCTCCATTGGCGTTGCATTTGGTATCGCACTGGGAACATTTCGTATCATTACGGGAACAGAACTGTATTTGTATATTGTTGCAGGTTACATCATAGTAATCATCCAAACCATCTTTGCGCCAAAACTCATTATTGGTCTCGCCTATGACTCAGGGGGCGTGACCACTTCAACCGTCACAGTACCGCTTGTTACCGCACTAGGACTAGAGCTGGCCTCAACTGTCCCTGGTCGAAACCCATTACTTGATGGCTTTGGCTTGATTGCTTTTGCCAGTTTATTTCCAATCATCGCAGTTTTGAGTTACGCTCAAATTGCTGAATGGCGTAATAAGGGAAGCCTGACTTAATTTTGAGAATATTATTATGCACTTTAAATTAATTATCGCATTTGTCGAAGACAACAAAACCGACCTCGTGCTTGACACGGCACGAAAATATGGCGCGAAAGGCGCCACAGTTATTAATAATGCTCGCGGAGAAGGCCTGAAACAACCCAAAACTTTTTTCGGACTAACACTAGAAAACCAACGAGATGTATTGCTTTTTCTGGTCGAAGAACATCTTAGCCGGCATATCTTGGAGGAAATAGCCAAAACCGCCGAATTTGACACTAAACCCGGCACTGGCATTGCCTTACAAATTGATGTTGAAGATGCTATAGGCGTCATGCATCAAGTTAATGAGCTAGCACAGGAATATGAGGATGATGTATGAACGTTAAACCAAAGATTATTCGGGTTCGTGATGTCATGAAACCCGAATTCACAACTGTTGACGGCATTGCCACCATTGGTGAAGCGCTAAAAACCATGAAAACAGCCAGAACCTCTGTGCTAATTGTTAATAAACGCCATGAAGATGACGAATTTGGGCTAATCACTTCCGCAGATATTGCTCGTCACGTTTTAGCAAAAAATAGAGCTCCGGAGCGTGTTAATGTATATGAAATCATGACTGTGCCGGTGATTTCTGTTCGACCAGAAATGGACATTCGATATTGTTCTCGGCTTTTTGCAACATATAACCTGGTTAGAGCACCAGTCATGGAAGGTGAAACAATAATTGGAATGGTAAGCCCCAATTCTTTGGTGTTAGACGGACTTTATAAAATATGTTGATGCATAACTGAGAAAATAGCAGTACAATGGGAACTCGCAGATGCTGAATATTTATGTATCAATCTAAATAGCACATGCTCTGCAGTATCTTTATAATTTATTGCACATGGAATAAATGGCACCGGTGCACAAGCGTGTTATCTGTTTAATACTCTGTAAATGCGAGCATGCTCCAAAATGCCAAACTCCATGTCAATTTTAGTCGATATATTAAATTAAGTTGGAGTTTTCAAAATGGCGACAGGTACCGTGAAATGGTTTAACAACACCAAGGGTTTTGGCTTTATAGAGCCTTCCGAAGGAGATGAAGATGTGTTCGTTCATCATTCAGTTATTCAGGGAGAAGGGTTTAAAACTTTAACACCCGGCCAAACAGTATCGTTTGAAATAGAAAACGGTCCTAAAGGCCTGGCAGCAGTCAACGTAAATCCAGAATAACAATTACCTTTTGTCGCAATACAAAGGCAAACAAAATCAAATATTGCTTGCCTTTTATAATTAAAGGTCTGCCGACCTTAAAGTTACCGATGCGTTAATTACGCGGAGGTGGAGAGGTTGGCTTTGACTTCTTGAATTGGTTTTTTAAGGTTGACATTATATTTAGGTCGCCTGGCGCTACCTCCAGTGCCTTACTGTATAATAATTCGGCCTTATCTATATTTCCTTTTTTCATTTCGTGTCTCGCCCAAAGCAAATAAGTATCTTTAATTTTCTTAATTCCCGCCAGGGCTTTCTGATGAGTTGGATAACGCTCGAGGATTATTTTATAAATAGTAAAAGCACTATCGCTTTCCGGCTTGGTTAATCTTTTTCTAGCAATTTGCTGTTTAGCAAAAGCCAATAACTCATCCACCCCATAAGGATCCTTTAGCAGCTCATAAAAATCCCTTCGCGACAGGGCATTTTTACGATTCGCACGATGAATTTGTTGAACCGAGCTAGATGCGGTAGTAGAACTGCCAGCCTCAATTTTCGCCACAATTTCTTGGATATCTGAATCATCCGGGGATATTTGCAAAGCCTTTCTCAAAAGAAAAGCGGCATGATTAAAATTCCCTTTTTTTATTTCATTCCTGGCCCAGAGTTTATAGGTCTCTTTAATTTTCTCTATACCTTCTCTTGCCGGTAGATGCTCGGGATCAAGTGCCAGAATTTTTTTATAAGAGGACCAAGCACTGTCTTCATCCGGCGTCATTAATTTTTTTTCTGACAACTGCCGGTCGGCCTTTTTTAGTAATTGTTCAATTTGATACTTTTCATTATCGGTAACTGCTATTTTAACAACAGGTACCTCCACGGTTTTCTTTGATAATTCCTTTTTATCAATATCACGCAATGCTTCAACAATACCTTGGTCATTAGGAGACGCCTCTAATGCCTTACGATAATGATAAGCGGCCTGTTGATAGTTTTCTTGCTTAATCTCTTGCTTAGCCCAAAGCACTAAAGTGTCCTTGATTTTTTCAATACCTGCCAATGCTTTTGGATGACCTGGCTCCAAATCAAGAACTTTTCGATAACTTTCCCATGCGTTGTCATGCCCAGGCGTCATCAATTGTTGTTTTGCAAATTGCTGCTCAGAACGCTCCAAAAGTGCCGCTATTTTTTTCTGTTTTATTTTTTCATAATTTTGATTTTGTTCAGCTTTGGCAATTTCTATTTTATTTTCTGGCATCACCTCACTGGTTTGTTGCATAAAATACAAAACTGCCCCAATTAATGCTGAAAAAATCATGCCCATAATGAATGCAGTTATAAAAGTCGATGTCTGGTTAGAAAAAATTGAGATATTCCGCTTAGCCTCTTCAGAAACTGTTTCAAGTTCCTTAATAGGCTCATTTGGTATTTTTTTGTTGTCACTGGCAAAATCATTTTCCTCTGGTGATCCATCCTTTTCTTCATCAGACACTTCCTTTCCCATTGCATCGGAAAATTTAATATATCTATCAGTTTCTGAAACTGGTTCTTTTCCCTTAACTTCCGGTTTTGGCGCAATTAATTTAGATTCAGCCAGAAGTTCCTGCTCAACTAATGCCTCAGACTCACCAATCTCAATAGGTTTATTGGCAACATAGCCACATTCTTTCCCCAAAAGCAAACTGTTCTGCAAAATTTCTTCGATCATTTCAGGCTTAACTGTCGATTTTTCTTCCAGTTTCGCCGTTAATAATGCCAAACTACAAAGACGATTAATTAACCTCGGCAACCCTTTCGAGTAATGAACGATTCTTTTAATTGCATCATCAGAAAATAAATGCCTTCCTTGGTTTTTAAGGTTTTGCAAATGAAAATTAATGTAGGCAACTACTTCGTCTTCAGAAAGTGGTTCAATCTGCAATGAGAGAGCACCTTCAAGTACTTCTGCAGGTAAGCCAGCAGCCAGTAACTTTTCCTCAAATTTCGGCAAGCCCACAAAAATCAAATGCGGGCAACATTGATCAGAAATTTCTGTATTACTGAGCTTGATTAAATTTTCCAGCAATTGCTGCTGAATATTAAGCGATTGATCAATTACAATCACTAAATGTTGTAATGACCACATTTCGAGCAATTTGCCCAGCCTACTTAATTTATCTTTTAATGGAGCATCTAAAGAAAAACTCGAATCGAGATCATGACCAATGAAGTCGACCAACTCCTGAAAATCAAGAGCACCTCGATGAAGATTGATTAACCTGGTCTTTGATCCTAACTCACAAACCGCCCGCTGTATAAACGTTGTTTTCCCAGAGCCTTGTTGTCCGGTTACCAGAAAAAATTTTTTTCTTTCTCTAATACCCGCGATTAAGGTTTCAAGACTTTCGCTGTTATCTGAACTAATAAACGTCCTGAGAGGATCAGTAACATGGAACAGGGATTGATTAATATCGGCGAATGCATTTGCCATAATTTTTACCAATTAAATACACCCGATTTTTCGAGTGAAGCAAGCAATTGTAGATCCATTAGATTAACAGAATCTGAATTTAATATGCCCGAGCCTGGGCCTCGAAAAATCTTATATTCACACCATCCTCCACTTTTGCGACCTATTTCCAAACTGCAAAGACCATTGTCGCCGCTTCTACTATTTCCAGCACTGCACCGTAAACGTCTCCGGTTACTCCGCCTAGTCGTTGTAAAGCTATTCGGCGCAGCAACCAAATTAGCAGACAAACTGATACAATAACAAAAAAACCCAGCATCCAGATACAAATAATCAAGCTAACCAGAACAACAAGCCACGTTTCCATCATTGGCAGGTTTTTGTTCATTATCGCTCCAAGTCCTTGTTCTCTGATATAGGATGTTGATAACATCAGTAACAGTATTGACAACCTCCCCATCATTGGAACGACCAATAGTTTAATAAACTCCTGATTACTGATTAATGAAATCAATGCCGACCATTTAACCAACATGACCAGAAATAGAATGGCTACTGCTATTGGTCCAGCAGCAGGATCTTTCATGATCGCCAGACTTCGCTCCCTACTGCCCAAACCACCTGCCCAAGCATCTGCACAGTCTGCCAGACCATCAAGATGAAGCCCGCCAGTCAGAAAAACCCAGAAAGCCAGCACTAATGCGGCCTGCAAATATTGATTCACGCCCTGAACCAACAGGCAAAATATAGCTAGCAAACAACCGATTAATAACCCAACAACAGGGTAAAACAGTACAGAAACACCAATTTGGCAATCATTTACCATACTGGTTTTAGGCGTTGGCAAACGGGTCAAAAACTGCACTGCCAACCAAAAAGCCTGCTGCATTTTTGTTTTTTAACGAGCTATTTTAAAGGACGACCTTTGGCATCCTTGTCAAAGTTACCACTAATGATTAGAAAGCCTTCTACAAATCCCCAAAGCAACCCATAACCCATAGTGATTGCAGTAAAAATAATCTGGTAAATTCCAACCCGATAATAGCCCAGATAAAATCGATGCGCTCCTACAGCGCCTAATATCAAACCAAGCAACCCAGCTATAACACGTGATTTAACCGGCTCGGGTTTTGGTAATTTGGCTCCAAGCAAAGTAACTTTCCCAATTTCTCCGTCCTTTTCTTCAAAAGTAACTTCGTCGCCTTCTTCAGGCGGCACATCTTCATCCCAGTCATCAATATGAAAAGCATACTCATTCTCTTCATTGGCAATTACCCCCATTTGGGCTTTTTCATCATAGCTTTTTATTTTTCCCAACATCTCATTACCCATCATCCAAAAAATTAAAACACCATATTAACTATCGTCTAACGCCCCTGACCAAAAAAAGTTATTCCTTGGAAATATTTGCCTCTTCAAAAGTAGCCATCCGATTATGCAATGTACAAGCCAAACGAATAACCGGAATAGCAACGGCAGCGCCACTTCCTTCACCCAATCGCATATTAAAATCAAGAATTGGCTTTACATTTAAAGCTTGCAAGACCAAGCGATGCCCTTTTTCAGCCGAACAATGCGCATAAAAAAACCATTCAATCACGCCAGGCATAATTTTCTCAGCAATTAAAGAAGCTACTGTAGCAATAAAACCATCAACAATCACCGGTAATTTTTGCTGAGCTGCGTGTAAATAAGCTCCTGTTAATGCTGCAATTTCAAAGCCTCCCAAGCATTGCAAAACTGCTACAGGACTATTTAGATTTTGCTGATGTTTACGAACAGCATTCCTAATAATCCCTTCTTTTTTCTTGATTCCATCCACGTTCAACCCAGTCCCGGCACCCGTTAATGCGGCCGCATCAATATTCAAAATTGCACTGGCGCAAGCACTGGCACTTGTTGTATTGGAAATACCCATTTCACCGCCTATATACAAATGTGCATTATCATCTAACGCACGTGCCACTGCCTGCTTACCCACAACCAGTGCTTTTTCTACCTGCTCCCTAGTCATAGCCGGTTGCCGTAGAAAGTTTTTTGTCCCGGCCCCCACCGGTGAATGGATCACTTCAGGCACCAATATCTCTTTGCATGTACCGGCATTTACGACTTCGAGTTTAGCACCAACTTGATTCGCCAACACGCTGATGGCCGCCCCTCCATCTGCAAAATTTTTTAACATCTCACAAGTCACTGACTGCGGAAAAGCAGACACTGATTCCTCTGCAATACCGTGGTCAGCTGCAAAAACAGTGATCCAGACTCTATCTGCATCAGGAAATTCTGTTTGCTGCATTGCCGCAAGGCGTACCGCAATATCTTCCAAGACTCCCAAGGAACCGGGAGGTTTAGTCAACTGCATTTGGCGCAGTAATGCTTGCTGTAAAAACTCCTGGTCAGGAGGAGAAATTTTATTTTTAAGCCAATCCATGTAGAAATAATTCTGGCCGGTGTTATTTCAGAATTTGTGGCAGACCGGCAGTCATTAAAACCACCCTGTCTGCCAATTGGGAAATTCGTTGATGCAACAAGCCAGATTCATCTACAAACCGGCGTGTTTTTTTGTCTGCAGAAACCACTCCCAAGCCAATTTCATTAGTAACCAGAGTGATTTCTTTGTCTGTATTTTCCAATACTTTCAATAGGGCAGCCGTTTGAAGATCAAAAGTTGACTCCTGAAGTTCACCTTTATTATCAAACATGATATTACTAAGCCACAGCGTTAAACAATCAACTAATAAAAAATTGTTATCGGAAAATCTTTGAATAACGTCTGCCAGATGAACTGGCTCTTCAATTGTAAGCCAATCACTGCTGCGCCGAATGCGATGCTGCTCGATTCGACTTTGCATTTCATTATCAGTTATTGTGGCAGTAGCAATATAAACAACTTGTTTCCCAGAATCTTTAGCGCATTGTTCGGCATAACGACTCTTTCCAGATCGAACACCACCCAGAACCAATGTCAGCAAAATTAATCGTCCTGCAATCGAACTGCTAACACATCACATTTCGCATGATGCAGAATGCCATTCACTGTTGAACCCAACAATAAAGCCAAACCATGCCTGCCGTGAGAACCCGCCACAATCAAATCAACATTGTTTTCTTCGGCAATCCTTACCACTTCAAGTTTGGGACTCCCCATTTCCAGCCATTGGTCCGCTTCCCCAACATTCAGTTTTTTGCCCAAATCTGCCAATTTTTGCTTTGCTACATCCATTAACTCATTTGTTAAGTCCATATCATAAGGAATTATGGGGCCATAAGTTGCATCGGTTATCGGTAAATAATCAACAATATGGACAATGCTAAGCTTTGCTTGATACTTATCTTTCAAATCGTTAGCTCGACTAGCTACTGCTTCACCATGATCAGAAAAATCTGCGGCCAATAAAATATGTTTATACCCATCCATCATCAACTACCTCACTTCTACAATTTGAGGAAAAATCGTCGTCATTACCCAGAATGAACCAATAATATATAACAACGCAACACCCAGACCAAAAAACAAATTAACATTCAATGCATGACGGAAAATATGGCCACTAACAAGCCAATGCCATGCCATTAAACCAATCAACACAAAACTGGCAAGCCCTGCTGTCATCCCTATTGCAAGGCTTGCCAATGCGGGAACAGCAAAAAAATTTATCATTGCATCAGTGCCGAATAACGCAGTCGCAGCTTGATAAAACCGGGAAATTTTTCGCGTATAGGACAGAATCAACCAGGTAAAAACCAAAGTTAATACGATCCCAATTAAAACCTGCTGCAAAGCCATCCACCAATTCGTTGATAAAATTAAAATCATAAAACTAATTGATGCATAAATAACTATGGTCAATCTGAACAGAAGCACAGAATAGGGGATATCTTGCGGCCCTTTTTGTAGCAAACAGATACTAAATATTAATTTGGTAAACTCAAACATGGCTTTCGGTTTCAGCTAATTCCAATCGCTCACCCGCGGCAAGCCAATCCGACTCTGTTATTTCAATAGCCTTATCTAACTGAGCTTTTTCTTGCAGCACCTTTTTTAATCGATCCTTTTCAGTTTCTGAGTAGATTTCAGAATCTGCCAATACTTTTTCTAATTGTTGCTGCTGCCAATGCAATTTTTCCATTTTCTGTTCCGCCTTTTTTACTGCATCATACAAAGGTTTTAGCTTTTGTCTACGCTCCGCATCGAGTTTTCGTTGCTGCTTCCTGGAAACAGTTGATTCAGGAGAAACCTCTGCTTGCTGATAGCCTTGTTGCTGTTTTTGTTCAGCAAGCCATTGTCTGTAATCATCTAAATCACCGTCAAATAGCTGAACATTTTTATTTGCCACCAACAGCAATTGATCAGTAACAGAACGCAACATGTAGCGGTCATGAGACACCAAGACAATAGCCCCTTGAAATTCTTGCAAGGCTACACTTAGTGCATGACGCATCTCTAAATCAAGATGGTTAGTTGGTTCGTCCAGCAATAATAAATTAGGTTGCTGATAAACAATCAATGCCAAAACCAATCGCGCCTTCTCGCCCCCTGAAAAAGGGGCTACTTTTTCAAGGGCTTTATCCCCATGAAAATTAAATCCTCCCAGAAAATTTCTTAATTGTTTTTCGGTTGCTTTTGAATCGATCTTTTGTAAATGCCATAACGGACTCTCATCAAGTCGTAACTGTTCAAGTTGATGTTGGGCAAAATAACCGATTCTTAGCATTTCAGATTCTTGCTTCTCTCCCGCCAGTGGTTGCATTTCTCCGGCAAGTACTTTAATTAAAGTTGACTTGCCCGCCCCATTTGGCCCAAGTAGACCAATTCTGTCTCCGGGAGAAATTGATAAATTAATATTTTCAATAATGACTGATTGATCATAACCAACATTGGCCTGTTCAATTTTTAGTAATGGATTTGGTAATTTATCGGCTGGCGAAAAATGAAAATCGAACGGAGAATCAACGTGGGCCTGAGCAATCACTGACATTCTTTCCAAAGCCTTAATTCTGCTTTGTGCTTGCTTCGCCTTAGTTGCCTTAGCCTTAAATCGATCCACAAAACTTTGCATGTGAGCAATTTCCTTTTGCTGTTTCTCGAATGCAGATTGCAGCTGGGCTAATTTTTCAGCGCGCGTTTTTTCAAATGCACTATAGTTGCCAGTATATATTTCCGCGGTTTTTTGTTCAATATGGACAATATGATCGGTCACTGCATCCAGAAATTCCCGGTCATGTGAAATCAACAACAAAGTCCCCTGATATTTAGTCAGCCAATCCTGTAACCAAATCACAGCATCCAGATCTAAATGGTTGGTTGGCTCATCAAGTAACAACACATCAGACCGGCACATCAATGCCTGTGCTAAATTCAAACGCATCCGCCAGCCACCGGAAAACTCGGCAACTGCCATCCTCTCCTGCGAAGATAAAAAACCAAGACCACTCATTAATCGAGATGCTCGTGATTGAGCGGTATAACCGCCTAATGTTTCCAGCTTTTCATGTAATTCAGCAAGTCTTACACCATCGCCTGCTTGTTCTTGCTCTTGTAATTGCTCTTCAAGCCGCCTCAATTCCTGGTCGCCATCGATGACATATTCGATTGCTTCTCTATGAACTGCTGGTGTTTCTTGCGCAACATGGGCAATTTGTAAACCAGGCGGCATTGAAAAATCGCCCTCATCAGGATGAAGCTCATTTCGAATGAAAGCAAAAAAGCTGGATTTTCCAACTCCATTAGCGCCCGTGATGCCAATTTTTTGGCCATTATGTAAAGTAAATGAAGCGCCGGAAAACAAAATTTCAGGGCCTCGACGTAAACAAATATTTTTAAAATTCAGCACAATTTAAAAATCAGCTTAGCTAAAATAGAAAGATGCAGAAAAAACAAACAAGCCCTCGACATCCTGTTTTCAAACCCCAAGATCGTTACTACTTCAATGAATATGGCTGGTGGTTTTTCACTGTTGAAATGATTAGTGGGCCGTATCCAAGCAAACCAGAATGCGTTGACGCTTGTCGATATTACATTCAGAAGCGTGATGGTGTGTTATAAGCATTTCAAATTACTTGTCATGCTTTTCAATTAATTTCTCCACCATTTCAGCAAACTTCTCCAAATTGCCTTTAGTAACTTTCTTAACCGGAATTATTAAAACCGCACCACTATCAAGCACCAAATGCACCTGGCCTTTCTCGTAATCCACCCTCAGCATCTCTTTCCATTCGACCTTGTTTTTACCACTAGGCGAACGCTCCTGCAAAAAATTTGGGTCTTTGGGATCAATAAACAACCGATATTGGCCAAACATATTATTTCTTTCTTTTTCTGAATAACTGTCCAAAATTTTCTGTTTCATCTGCCACTTAATCACCCAAGGTGTCACCAGCATCCACAATACAGCAATAACCAGGATGTATATAGCTTGCTCCAGATTTCCATAATAAGACCAGTAAAACAGGGCTATCAACGCCATAAATCCCGGATACATCCAGCGATTACGTTTCATGTTTTTTACATAATCTTCATTTTTATCGTACTGTAATTCATTGTATTGGATTAAATCATCTTCCTGGAACTGGTATTCTATTTCTTGCATCGTTTTTTCATTGTTTTTTAGTGTTTTCGATTGCCGCTAATAATAACACAGTTATTATTACTCTTTTAAAGAGCAACGATTCTATCGTTACCATTTTATTAGACCATTACATTTGTACTTAAACGAGTAATAGATGTGTTTTATAATGCCTCATGGACCATTGACTGATGAACATAAAACCATTCATCTGCGAACGACAACTAAAGCTGGGATGCGCCAAAAACAAGTTTACGACGTCTCGGGCATTAAACCTCACCTCATCGGAAAATATAAAACGATTATTGATAATAAAAGCTGCGCAGTTGGGTTAAATTTACTTCAGAAGGAGTCTTCTAAAATGAGTATGAATAAAAAAAGACCGGAAGCCGCATGAAATGCTTGTTTCCGATTTAAGCTGTTATTTGGGAGTTGATTTTAATGCGTTTTCCCCTGGGTGCTGGATGGACAGTTACGTTGGACGCAGATATTACTTCAGTTGATTCATTTGCATTGGATTAGTGACTTTCTCAAGGTTAACTGGGGAACTTATTCCCCAGTTAAGCCAAACCTATCAAAGCTCAATCCCTTGCGGCACAACACGCAAAACTTCCTCAATTGTCGTTACTCCTTTGGCCACTTTTTCCGCGCCACTAAATCGTAATGGCCGCATTCCTTCCGTCACTGCCTGTTTTCGAATCGCTGCATTATCACAACCATCTACCATGAGTTTTTTTAGCGTCGGAGAGTTCTCAAAAATCTCATAAATTCCGATTCGGCCAGAATAACCAGTATTTCGGCAATCATTACAACCGGCCGCCTGATAAATCGTTTTTGGTTTGTCAGCTTTGAAAGGCTCAATTAATGCGGCCCATTCTGTGTCAGCAATTTCCACTGCTGTTTTGCAATGTGGACACAACACTCTCAATAATCGCTGCGCCATTACTCCTAGCAAGGTCTGTTGAATCAAATAGGCAGGTATGCCAATTTCCAATAACCGGGTGACGGCAGAAGGGGCATCGTTGGTATGTAAAGTGGAAAGCACCAAATGACCTGTGAGTGAGGCCTGCACGGCCATTTCTGCGGTTTCCAGATCACGAATTTCTCCTACCATGATAATATCCGGGTCTTGCCGAAGCAGGGTGCGAATACCGTTAGCAAAACTTAAACCTATATTTTGCTGCACTTGCATTTGGTTAAAGCTGGGTTCGATCAATTCAATGGGGTCTTCAACCGTGCATAAATTGACCTCGGGTTTTGCCAGGTTTTTTAATGTGGAATACAAGGTCGTGGTTTTTCCTGATCCAGTCGGACCTGTAACCAGAATTATCCCATGCGCCTGGCCGCTCATATTTTTCCAAAGTAACTGCTCCCGTTTATTCAACCCTAATTGGCGAAAATTTCGCAGTAACACATCGGGGTCAAAAATCCGCATCACCATTTTTTCGCCAAATGCGGTGGGCATTGTTGATAACCTCAATTCAATTTCCTTGCCTTGCGTAGCTTGGGTTTTAATCCTTCCATCCTGAGGCATCCTTTTTTCTGCAATATCCATTCGACCCAGAATTTTTAACCGGCTCATCACCGCATTGGTAATTTTTGAAGGCAGTTGATAAACCTGATGTAACACGCCATCAATTCTGAATCTGACATTGGCCTGTTCGCGGCGCGGTTCGATATGAATATCACTGGCGCGCTGATCAAACGCATATTGCAATAACCAGCTGACCAAATTGACGACATGATGATTATTAGCGTCCAGATCACTGACTTTCCCCAACTCAACCAATTGCTCGAAGTTTTGCAGAGTACTGTCGACTTTATGCGCCGAATTGATTGAAGCGCCTTTTAAGGACTTGGAAAAATTATAAAATTCCTCCAGATAACGTTTGATTTCATCCGGGTTAGCCAAAACCCGTTTCAGCTTGCGGGTCTGAATTTTAGCTAAATCAGCCTCCCAGGCATGTACAAAAGGTTCGGATACCGCAACCATCACATCGGTTTCAGTCACTTTTACCGGCAAAATATTGTAATTGGCCGCATAAGCCTGACTGAAAATTGAAGTTACTGAAGAAACATCAATTTTCAACGGATCAATATAATAATAAGGAAGATCTACTTTTTCAGCCAACCACCGGGTTAACCCCTCAAGCGTTAAATTTCTCCCTAGTTGAGTTTGATCTGCTGTCTCGCACTCGACAATTAGCTTTAAGGGGTGGGTATCTTTATTTTTTGGCTTGAAGGCTTGTTGTTTACAGTTTTGGTAATCCTTTACCGAAATCATGCCGTCTTTTTGTAGCCAGATTAAAATTTCATTGATATCCAGTTTTTTATCTGGACTGCCAGTCTCATGTATACTATTCATCAGCTCTGTGGCTCTTGTTTAATCACTCACTTTCCAAAATCAAGTGGCCATTAACAGATTCAAAAAAAGAAAAGCCATTCAACTGCAATGGCTTTGGCGATAGAGCATGAAACCAGTCATGCCCTACTCACAGAATAGCAGCCAATGAATAAAATTTTGGCGTATTTTCTTGGCTAATAGTTAACGAAAGACCAGGAATAACTTTCTTTTTTCGGCACCGCCTTAAATGCTTCGCCAGTTCTCAGCGCCTTGATGGCGGAATTAAAATCCGGATACAAATGTTCTTCCGGAATTATTTCCGGAATTAAGCCGACATTACCAAGCATATCTTTTGGCTGATCCTGAATTTCTGTAATCAAAACCAGAATATTTTTTTCCTGTAATGCCATCACTGCATCTTCAATGGCATAAAGTCCGGACTGATCAATATAGGGTACCCGGCCCATACGCAAAATCACCACATCTACATCAGGCGAGCGTTCGGTCATTTCCTGAAATTTGGAAGCAAAACCGAAAAAAATCGGGCCGTCAAAGGCTTTAACAAACACCTTATGACGAATGTCATCGGTCAATTCGACAATCTCGGTTTCGCTTTCCGTTTGTTCCTGATGATGCTCTTCCACACCGCCTTCAGTTGAACTGGCTTCCGCAATATCACTCATTTTTTTCATGAACAACACCGAAGCGAGCACCATCCCCACCGCTACCGCTTGCAGTAAATCAACAAACACAGTCATGAATAAGACCACCAGCATGACAAAAGCATCCGACCGAGGCACATCAACAACATGCTTGATGCCTTTATAATCAATAATACCAATGCCAACAGTAATCAAAATACCTGCCAGCACCGGCAGAGGTATTAACTTGGCATAAGCGCCAGCGCCCAAAAGCACAATCAATAAAGCAACCCCGTGGACAACTCCTGAAAGTCTGGTTCTGCCTCCGGACTTAATGTTAACTACGGTACGCATCGTTGCGCCAGCACCTGGAATACCTGCAATTGCTGCAGTCGCCATATTGCCTAGACCCTGGCCAATTAGTTCTTTATTACTGTCATGCCGGGTTTTGGTCATATTGTCAGCAACAATTGATGTTAACAAAGAATCAATAGTCCCTAATGCCGCCAAGGTCAGAGCCGGAATAATAAGAACCATTGGATGCATCCAGTCAATATCGGCTAATTTTCCCAACATTATCTTTGGAAAGCCCTCAGGAATATCGCCAATAATTGCAACTTCAAGTTTCATCAGAGTTGAGACGATTGTCAAAACAATCAATGCCACCAAAGCACTTGGGATGACTTTGGTAATTCTGGGGAATAAATAGATTGTCGCAATCGTCGCCACTGCTAATCCTACTGAAGCAAAGTTAATATCCCCCAAAATGCTGGGTAGTGTGGCAAAAATATCCAGAATTTTTTTAGGAGAAGCATGCCCCAGAAACGGGAAAATTTGTAGAACAATGATGATTACGCCAATCCCGCTCATAAATCCGGAAACAACGGGATATGGCATATAGCGCACATACTGACCAACCTTGAAAATCCCCAGCAAAATCTGGAAAACACCGGCCAACAGAAAAATGGAGATAATAAATCCCAGAGCTGATTCTAGACTGCCACCATGAGCATCAATAGCATTGCTAATAATGACTGCTGAAACCACTGTCATGGGACCAGTCGGCCCACTAATCTGGGTTGGCGTTCCACCAAACCATGCAGCAATAATTCCAATTGCAATCGCACCATATAGTCCAGCAATTGCGCCCATTCCAGACTGTACACCAAAAGCCAGCGCCAACGGCAAAGCCACTACGCCAGCTGTTAAACCACCAAAAAAGTCTCCTCGTAAATTTGAGGTATCTAACATATTGCTTACCTTATTCATCTTAAATTTTGACCAGAATTTCACCGAGTCCTTTCTCCGCCATATCGCCTCCAAAGCGTTGAACTCGATTAAAAGTATCAACCTCAGCAAATCTGGAATTATATTTCTTGAAGGAATTTAACAGGATTGGCAAAAAAGCCAAGGTATGGGCACCACAGTCATTAAAACTAGCAGAAAGCTGCGGCTGAGTCCAAAGCAACAATGTGCCTCGACTCATCATATATCCAGGAAACCGTCCGGTTTTCCCCAAAACAGCAATCGTTCCTGCCACCATTCTGGAACCACAATAATCACCCGTATCGCCCTCGATCAGCATCACCCCGCGACGCATGTGATCGCCGGCTCGGTCACCGACACTGCCTTTAACAATCACAACGCCGCCTTTCATGCCTTGTTTGTTGCCAACCATTGCGGCACCTAAAAAATCACCGGCGTTACCATCAATGACCAACTGTCCGCCCTTCATTTCGCAAGCTGCATAAATATCGGTATTGCCAAAAACGTCAATTGCTCCTGCAGACATTCCCATACCCAAATATGCGCCTACATCTCCTTCAACATGAATTGAGCCTTCGGTCAGATCTTTACCAATAAAATCCAGTTTTCCGAAACTGTTTTTAAACTGGATGTTGTGACTGTCAGAACCGGAAATTTTGAATAATGAATCAACCCGCACTTTGCTTTTGCCATTTTGTAACTCAATCGCAGCAATTTCGGCTGGCTCCATTCCAGAAAGTTTTTGGCACACCAGTGGCGACATATCGACACGTTGATCCGTTCTTTGTTTTAAGGTAAAAGTTAATGCACTCATGCCATAATCTCCTGAAGATGGAAGTGGAACGGCCCTAGCTTTCCGCCATAGTTACCAGCACTGATCCGCTTGATACCTTCTTTTTCGCCTAAATCACAAACCGCCTGAATACCCACGCGCATTGCTTTGTCAATATCTTCTTTGGTCAAGCCATCAATGACAATTTCCATCACCGATTCAATTTCCGGTGATAAATCCGTTTTGGTCACTCCTTTCAAAGTTGGACAAAAAGCGTCATTAGTAGAAGCTCCCAATGCCGGATATTTTGAGCCGACTTTTGATCCAGAACGAACCACACCGCCTGGAAAAGGCATAATCACATTCGGAATTTTTCGCATTTCCTCGATTGCCGCTTCACAGGCTGCAAGCGCCTGAGGTTGGGACTCGGCAAGTACCAAAAAATTACCGCCACCGACTGCTTCAACCTGAGCTGTTGTCGCCTCAGTTAAAAACTCACCATCCATAACTGGAACACGCCAGTAACGTTTGCCGTCAATCAATTTACTGATCTGAAAACCGTCGCCAAAATAGCGCAAGTTTTTTCCCAACGGTATTTTTTTACCTTCATCAAGCCCTGCAAATAAAGCTGATGTCGGTGAAGTCAGAACACATTGCCCGGCTCTGGTTTCCAGTTGTTTGGCCAAACCCTTGCCGCCCATGGCAAAAATCAAAATAGCTACACCAGGGCGACCATCCGGTGTTTCAGATGGCTCCAACAGCCGCTCAATACCCGCTTCACAACCGCAGGCAATCACCGATGTCGCAAAACCGGTCATGGCCTGCGCGGAAATCATTGCCCACTTTTCATTTTGGGCGGTAATGATCGCCCGTGTTGCTTTCATTGGAAAAGCTTCAGCAAAAGTTTTATCGATGGTTACGCCATTAATGATCATACTTTACCTCCTACAGTTGGATGCACAGTAATACTGCCGCGACCATCCTCGGTCAATTCATCATCACTAATGGTGAAATTCCCCACTTTCATGGTCATGTAACGATTAAAATATTTTTCCAGGTCCTTTTCCACTGACTTGTCATATTCTGGACGAACTACGTGAGTTGTTCCCCAGGTCACTTTTACAATCTTGCCATGTTTGGCAACCATTTCACCATCCTTGAATACATAAACCGGTTTGGCAAACATCTTCTCCCTGTCCTTGTTTTCGGTATAAACCGTAATATCTGCAAAATCACCATCTGCCAGACCGCCGCGACCTACCAGACCAGTAATTTTTGCCGCGCCCGCACGCGTCAAAATAGCAATTTCTTCAAGGCTGTATTCCCTGTCAATTGACGCTAACGTAGTCATTTTTTGGGCTTCAGGATGGAGCGTTGCCAACATATCGTTGCGGAAACTTTTGTCCATTAATAACCTGATCAAATGCGGATACGAGGTAAAAGGCGCGCCATTAGGATGGTCGGTGGTCAGAAAAATCCGCCACGGATCATCAACCAACAGAAAAATTTCCAGTCCAATCGCCCATTGCAATGCATTCACAAAATTTTGATCCCGATATTTGAAAGGTACCAAACCACAACCGGCATCACACTCAATATCCATACACACCCATTTATTCGGACTGGCAAAACCATGATTAGCATACTGACGCATGTTGTCACCCGATGCTGTTACCGTCTGACCAAACATGATCTGCCCGACATCCAGGGAAATATTGTTGTTTTTATTAACTGCCTCTGCAATCTGGGCGGCTCCTGATGAAAATTTGAAGTCGCCTTCAGTGCCGTAACTGTGAAACTGTACATGCGTTAAATGCATTGGCAACCCTTCCACGCCCTCTATTGAATTCAAGGTTGTTTCTATATTCCCCGGCACACCCAGATTACTGCCATGCACATGTAACGGGTGCTTGATTCCCAGCTCTTTCACCGCCGTTGCCAGGGTTTTCAAAATATCCCGGGGTGTGACATTGTAGTAACTATTTTTTTCATCCAGATCCAGCTTGCGCTGATTAAATTTAAAGGCATTAATGCCACCTGCATTCACTACCTTGATGCCAACACCCTGTGCAGCACGAATCGTCCAGGCCACATAATCATTAATAGCCTGCTGATCCTTATTCGCAGTCATCATTCTGAGCAGATAATCGTCGCTACCCATCAGCACATATCCACCTTTATCCAGAATCGGGACATCACCCATTTCCATATGTGCCTGTCTGGCATTGATTGGCAGAACCGCCGGTTCAAAAGCTGCCGTATAGCCCATTTCTGCGTAACGGTAACCGGTCAGAAAAGTGCTGGGCATGGCATGACCACATCCTGCCCGGGTCAAATCAGTATGTGCAACTGGATCGATGCGATGATTTTCCGGCATCAGCATTCTGGCAATATTGCCCTTGCCGCCACCAATATGGGTATGCAAATCTATCGCACCGGCCATCACGACTTTACCTTTTATATTGTATTCCTTGTCAATTCTGGCATCTTTTCCCGGCTTTTTGATAATTCGCCCATCTTTGATAAAAATATCTTTCTGCTTGCCGTTTACCCCGTTTGCAGGGTCGTAGACAATACCGCCTGTTAATTTTGTTAACATTTACTTTTCCTGCAAAGCTTGTTCAATGGCTGCCAGAACTTCAAAAGTACTGGGCAGTCCGGAATCTCTTAATTTTTTCAGCCTGATAGCGACAACATTATCCAGCCGGTAAGCATGGCCAGCATGATCAATACCCGGAGTGCCAACTGGAATAAAGACATCAGGTTCATTATCTAACTTCATTCCAGATCGCCCTAGCACGATTACCGGAATATCAGTTTTTGGTGGATGGCTGTCAGAATTAAAGGCATGCACCCAAAGCAACACATCTGCCTCGCCATTGCCCAATATTCTCTGACTGTCATACAAAAATGGATCATACTCTGGAAAACCACTGGAAAATCGCATCCTCGCAGGATAACCCGTTTGCCAACCACAAACCTGATTGGCAGTTTGATCACCTTCCTTGCCGCCTAATGGAAAACCTGAACATCTGGTACCCAGCTCATTAACATCCTTAACGATTTCACAGAGGGCTTGTACCGTTAATTCCGCATGGGCAAAATCCAGAGCGCCAGCTCCCCATACCACAACCCCGTATTTGGCCTTTGTCAGTTGCTCAGTAATTTTCTGTAAATCTTTCACTGCCACACCACCCACTTGCTCGGCAGCTACCGGTTTGCCCTTGACCAAGGCTCTTAAAACAGACATCACTTCCGGCAAATCCTGATCTGCACATTCATAAACCTTGGCTTTCTTTCTCTTTGGCGATGTTGACGCTTTTCCTGAAGGAGCCTTACCCAGATAAATGATACTGCGGCTACTGGTATCGTCCAAAAACATTGCATCTTCATTCCAGATATAACGTTCAAAGAAACGAGGAGCAAAAGCTTCCAGATCAACGCCAATGACGACTAATACATCACAGCGGTTTTTAATCTCGGCCAGTGTGGTATTCATCCAGCCGGAATCCTGCATGGCCAAAAAATTACGTTTGGCCGCATTGAATCCAATATTATCAACAACAGCACCATTTCGATCGGCTAATGCCATTAATGACCGCATCCCGTTAACATCGGTTGCACAACCACCGAAAACTGGTTGATTTGCATCTCGCAATAAATCTGCCGCTTTGCTGATAGCATCATCAAGACTAACTTCTTTTCCATTGATTTTAGGGCGGGTCTCAGCAAGGGGTTGTTCAAATGCTGGAGTATTTACGGAACAACCATTTTGGGTAACTTTCAGTGAATTTCCATCTACTTGAATAGCCAAATCGTCTGTACCGATTCCACAAAAGGGGCTGGGCACATCGGTAATTTCAGTCATAGAACTCTCTCTATTAATAAAAAATGAAGTTGGGAGGCTAACTTTTCTTCTTTACTGCTACAAAATCGGTTATTTTAACCTGATTGCAGCATAAAACCCATATAGTTAGCCCCCCAATCTATTAAAAAGGCGCGTCATCTACAAAATCAGCCGCCGTATCAATTGCATCATGCGCTGAATTCCCAACGACCGGCACGATTGAAACAACCGCTCCACCCACTCGCATCGGCACAGAAACGACCTTGGTCAAAAAACAGCCTTGTAATAACAAACAAGGCCCCATTATTCCAACAAATATTTTTATTTTCATTGCTTTCTTATTTTTGTTTTCCTGTTATTCATGTTTGTTTTGGTATTATGACAGGAAAATATAGCTGAAGAGCGTGGAGATTCGAATTTTGCTTTTAAAGCTTTTGAACCGTACCATTTGAAATGCTGTCCAATTAATAATGGATAAACTGGAGGCGGATAACATGCAAACATCTCTTCTAAATTTATTGGTGATTTCTGGTTTTGTGTCTACTGTTGTTTTTGCTCCACAGATTTGTTCAGCCTGGGAAAACAGCTATTATCCTCATTCCAGATATCAATATTTCTATCAGCACTCGCCCTATCGATCTTACTCCCGACAAACCAGTTTTTCTGGTTATTCCAGATATTACGGGTATTCAAGGCCTTATGAATCCTTAACTTATTCGAGCCTAAGCTACAGCTCCGCCCCCTATTACAGAGATTATTACTATTATCCAGTTTCGTTCACTCTCGGCACTGTCCCTACCAATATCAAAGTTTTTGTTGATGATGGTTCCGGCTTACGCGAAACTTCCAGCTCGTCTGGGTTAAAAAATATCGCATGGGATGCCCTTAAACATGGAGAATATGATATTGCATTAGACTACTTTATTCAGAATGCTGAAAATAACCCAAACTCCGGGCTACCAAAAGTGGGTTATGCACTCACCGCCGCCTCTTTAGGAAATCTGGCTGTTGCTACAAAAGTAATGAGAAATGTGTTTGCCACCAATCCTGCGACTTTTAAAATCAACCCAAATTCCTTGGGCGATCGACATCTCGATAAAAAAAGCCTCACTTTGATCAACAATTTGATCAATAAATTTTCTTTAGTTAAAACGCCTGCAACTGATCATGCATTCATGCTTGCTACCCTTTACTATCTGAAGCACAATTATGCAGCTGCGAGTAACGCCATCACTTTAGCTCAAAACCATGGCGATAAAAGTCCAAGTGCAGTAAATTTACAGACACTGATTAGCCAGCAACTAGAAAACCATGCAAATGATCTTGCCTCATTGATTCAAACAAAACATTAAAATCATTTTTTTATGTATACTTCGCGCGACCACGACTGCGGAATTTATAGCATACTGATTTTTGTCGAGAGCAAGGCATTAAAATAGGCGTATAGCAAGCTACGCAACTGTTTTAGTAACGCAGCTATCGGCAAAAACTCAGTCGTTAGCAATCCGCAGTCGTGACCGTGCGAAGTATAGTCCATGTGTTTTTAGAAAACATACGGCAAAACAAACGCAATCAGATATAATTTAATTTTTAGATTTAAGCTTCCTCGCTATGTCCAAATCACTGCAAGATCAACTACTCAATGCTGGACTCGTCAACAAGAATCAGGTTAAAAAGGTCAAATCCGAGAAACGCAAGCAACGCAAAACCAAACAAAATATTACTGATGAAGCCAAATTAACTGCTGAACAGGCCCGACAGGAAAAAATTGCCCGCGACCGAGAACTCAACCAGCAAAAGCAGAAACAGGCGGAGCAACATGCTATTGCAGCACAAATCAAACAATTAATAGAGCTAAACCGGCAACCTCAGAATCAAGATGGCGCACCTTATCATTTCAATGATAATAATCATGTTAAAACCATTTATATTTCTGAAAACATACGCGAGCAACTGAGTAAGGGAAAATTAGCGATTGTCAGATTAAAAGATACTTATGAGCTGGTTCCTGCTCAGGTTGCAGAAAAAATCAGCCAACGGGATAACAGCTATATCGTGCAAATCATTGACAGAGAAACTGATTCCAAAACGGCTGAAGATGATCCTTATGCTGATTTTCAAGTGCCTGACGACTTGATGTGGTAAAACAGTATTTTCACTGAAAGCATCACCTGCCCCCACATATTTTCACCCCTTGAATATTTTTAAAGAAAACAGTCTTATATGAGTGCAAAAAAAATTGGCTTCATCAGCCTGGGCTGCCCAAAGGCATTGGTCGATAGTGAGCGTATTCTGACCCACTTACGCTCAGAAAGTTATGAAATAACGCCCAGCTATCAAGACGCCGATCTGGTTGTTGTTAATACCTGTGGTTTTATTGATGCTGCCGTTGAGGAATCATTGGACAGTATTGGTGAAGCATTAACAGAAAACGGTAAAGTCATTGTCACGGGCTGCCTCGGCGCCAGAGAACAGGAAATCAGAGACCGTCACCCCAAGGTGCTGGAAATCACCGGGGCTCATGCCTTGGAAGATGTCATATCTGCGGTTCACAAACACCTCCCCCCAGAACACGATCCATTTACCAGTTTAATACCGCCACAAGGCATTAAATTGACACCCAAACATTATGCGTATTTGAAGATTTCCGAAGGCTGTAACCACCGCTGTAGTTTTTGCATTATTCCTTCAATGCGTGGCGACCTGATCAGCCGGCCAGTTTCTGAAGTTTTGAAAGAAGCTGAACTTCTGGCAAATGCAGGTGTAAAAGAACTTTTAGTAGTTTCTCAGGACACCAGCGCTTATGGTGTTGATACTCGCTATCAATCCGATACCTGGCAAGGCCGACAACTTGAAACCCGTTTCTACGACTTGGCTGATGCGCTAGGAGAACTGGGTATCTGGATCAGAATGCATTATGTCTATCCTTATCCTCACGTTGACAAAATTGTGCCGTTAATGGCGGAAGGAAAAATCCTGCCTTACCTTGATATCCCCTTCCAACATGCCAGCCCCAGAATTTTAAGACTGATGAAGCGTCCCGCCGCTTCTGAAAACAATTTGGAGCGAATCAAGGCATGGCGAGAAATTTGTCCTGAAATTACTATTCGCAGCACCTTCATTGTTGGGTTTCCAGGGGAAACAGAACAGGAATTTGAACAATTACTGGATTTTCTAACCGAAGCGCAACTAGATCGGGTTGGCTGTTTTGCTTATTCGCCAGTTAAAGGCGCTCATGCCAACCAATTGCCAGGGCAATTACCGGAAGAAGTAAAGCAACAGCGGTTAGCCCGGTTTATGAAGCATCAATCAGCCATCAGCACCCAGCGATTGCAAAACCGGATTGGAAAACATGAAACCGTGCTTATTGATGAAGTCGTTGAGGAAGGAGCGGTCGCCAGAAGTATGTCAGACGCACCGGAAATCGACGGCCAAGTTTTTATTGATGACGCAACCCATTTACAGGTCGGTAATTTTGTCAACGTTGAAATTGAAGAAGCCGATGAACATGATCTTTGGGGTAAATTAATCTAAGAGACTGCCGGATTAAGGGACTCGTGACCCGTGACCCGGGCTGTTCAATGCTAAACTCCTTGATATTCTGAAACGCGAGCCAGACAAAGCGCATTTTCGTATAAATCATTCCCAACTTATACTTCGCGCGGTTACGAATGCGGAATTTATAGCGCATTCGTGACCTCGCGAAGTATAAAAGCGTACAAATAACACATTTGCATATGTGTTATTGTGGTAACTCTTGAGCCCAGCTCGCAGATAAGGAACACCCAATGAACGTTGGATACGAATTGTTAGATTCCCTTGAAAAAGGCGAAGGTATATTTGCTACAAAGCAGTTCCATACAGGCGATATTGTCATGATCGGCGAAATCGAAGAAGATGATATTGATAACAATCACTCGCACGCTTCACAGATGGGGGAATTTCGCTACGCCCTGCATCGTGGAAAAATCACCAAAGTTAACCATTCTTGCAGCCCAAATTGCGGGATAAGTCTTAATATAACCGGAGCTCATGACTTCATTGCGATGCAGGCTATCGAGATTGGAGATGAAATAACATTTGATTATGCAATGAGAAATTATTGTATCGAATACTTTCCGTATAAATGCCGCTGTGGTTCAAAGAACTGCCGAACAAGCATTACCGGCTGGAAGAACCTCCCCGATAGTTTCAAATCTAAGTATAAAGGGTTTGTGGCGCCGTACCTCATTGAAATAGACCTTAAGGCTAAAGAGGTAATTCTAGGGCCATAACACCCAATTTATCTTAAATAATTCAAGAGGCACATAACCAACCGATGTATCAAGATAATGATCGCCGACCGGCCAGGGTAATTGTCGTCCAACACTTTTGCTCACTTTTTTGATTGAATCAATTTAAACCAAGCCTGATTTTGCATTGCATTATCTGCATTTTTTAAGGAAGATAGGCGCGGTAATTTTTTATGGACAGTTATTTCAATGAAAAAAAACATACGTTATCAGTCCGATATTCTGGAACGCTTTATTCCTGTCAGCCTGGAAAGGCTGATAGCCGACCTTATTTCTTCTAATATATTACCCCCCTCTCAGCAAACTGAATTCCGCCAGTTCTGCCATGCTTATACAGCTTTGTTTCATGCTTGGAGCCACCAAAAACTTGAGCAATTAAAATATTTTTACCGCCCCTTTAATCCTGACCGGGATAGTTTGATTCTGGGCATTTCTGAAAAAGACCAGACCTTGTCTGATTTTAAAGACCGTTTATATGAGGTCCTCGATCAGGCCAATTATGAGCGTCTTTCAGAACAGGCTCTTAATGAGGCATTGAATAAAATATCGCCTCACGGAGTAAAAGTTTCGGTTGATTTTGATGAATTTGTCGAAGTTACTTTGTATTACCGAGGTTCTGCCATTCACACCGAATTACACAGGGACTGGAAACGACTGCAATTTAAGAAAAAACCGGTTGATGTATTGATTTATCGACGCCTGTTTGTTTTGTTACAGCCGAAAAACAAGCAACAATGGGTTGAACACTTGGTAAACGACAAAAAAATCAGCCATCAAAAGGCTGAAAAAAAAGCCGATGAAGCTCTTAAGGCTTTGGGTGTGGATGGCGACCATGAAATCGTTTATTTAAAAATGTTTAAGGATATTCCCCGAGCTGATTTGGAAATGTTATTTCCCAACACCCGGGTACAAATCAGACTCTTTGACAAGATTAAGCTGGCTGTTTTGGGTGGCAGTGGTACGGCTGGTGGAGTCATGGCCACCGTTAGCAAGCTGAGTGCAGCGATTGATCCGATGTCGGCTTTAATGGCCATTGGTGGTTTGCTGGGGGTATTGTGGCGGCAAATATCCAAGATTTTCTCTCAGCGTGCGAAATACAGCGCCATTTTGACGCGTAATCTTTATTTTTACAGTCTTGATACCAATATGGGAGCCTTAAGCTATCTTGCAGATATGGCTGAAACTGAAGAATGCAAGGAGGCTATCCTGGCTTATTTTTTTTTACTCGCTGAAGGACCCTGTGACCGGGAAAGTCTGGATCAACACATTGAGTCATATATTAACAAACAATATGCTCTGCCCATGGATTTTGAAATTGATGATGGCTTGGCCAAACTACAGCAGGCTGGCTTGCTGATAGCAAAGAACGGGGGATTTCAGGCACAACCTTTATCCTCGGCCTTGCAAAATTTAAAACAGCAATGGAATCAAATAATGAATATAGATCTGCAATCAGGAGGCTAATAATGTCTCAGAATGACTCAACGAAAACCAGCTATGTCAGAGAAGAACAACCCGGCTTTCTGGAACAGATAGGAGTTAAATATTATCGTTATCTAGCTGAAAAAGCAGGCACTGCCGATATTGAGAATATACAGATTGATCAGCTTCCACCGGATATCACGCTAAAATCGCTGACATCCAGCATTACCGCTTTTGCTGCTGTTATTGCCTTTGCTATTGGCGCTTTGACAACATTTGTAACCATCTGGATTGAATGGAAATTCAAGGCTTCTATGGAAACGGTTCCGTATTATTTTCTCTATGGCGGCACGCTGGCGGTCATGTTAGTGCTGGAAATGGCTGTGTTATTCTGGCTGGGATTGAATACGGTTTACAGTCTGGCCTGTTTGACCGGCCATAACCGGGCCACCAAAGGCTCCTGTTTACCGGGTGATGATGCCGTACCCAATATATTGGCTCGTGCCGCTTTGGAAGTCCCTGATCCAGTCATTCATTTTTTAGGGATAGACCCACTGAAACATCTTTCCAAATCCAAATTGCTCCTGGTGACTTTGCTTTATAAGGCTAAAGTCATACTCAGTAGTATGTTGGTTAAATTTTTGCTGGTCAGGATTTTGGGTAAAGGTGAAATTCGTTTTGCCTTTAATTGGGTTGCCAGCCCGATTACCGGTTTCTGGGATGCTTTTACCATGTATAAAGTCGCCAGAGAAGCCAGACTCAGATTGTTTGGCAACCGCTTGGCTGATCATATCGTAACGCATATCCTGACCGATGAATTTATTGAACAGCTCAGCCCCAAAGCACGCGAAGGCGCTATCCGGGCAGTTGCCACCATGATGGTTCTGGCGCAGCATTATCATCCTAATATGCTGGTGTTGTTGCTTAGGTTGAGCAATACTTTTCAGATAAACCAATCTAAAGAATACGATAACTGGGATGATTTTTTATCTCTACTGGATGAAGTGTCAGATAAGGAACGTTATTTCTTGTTGGACCTTTTAAGTGTATCCGCCGCATTTGATGGCCATTTATCCCGACTGGAACATCACCATTTACCACAGGCATTTAAAGAATTGACCGATACTTATATGCAGCGTAGCAATCAATTAAAAAACATGCTGTTAAATGGTGAGTTACATGCCGCCAAAGAACTGTGTACGCTGGACTTCAACCCAG
This sequence comes from Methylomonas sp., assembly GCA_026989395.1. Lineage (GTDB taxonomy): Bacteria > Pseudomonadota > Gammaproteobacteria > Methylococcales > Methylomonadaceae > JALSJK01. Next base: position 2,170 of record JALSJK010000136.1, on the reverse strand, counting down.
GTTAGGCTGGCGACGTTCCTGACACGCAATTACTACACTTCATGTTCGAACTTACACGGATACCATTCCGCAACTCATTGAGGCCGAATTTTTCTAACAGGGTTGACCTTCCCCCCAATGACTGTTCCCCAAATTTGAATGTCACGCAATTTCTCAGGTGTGCTCTGGTAAGGGTCTTGTTCGAGCACCGTGAAATCTGCAAATTTTCCCGGTTCAATACTGCCGATCAGATCGTCAATTCCAAGCGAATAAGCGGCATCAATCGTGATCATGCGCATCGCCTCGTTTGTCGTGATTCGCTCTGCCGGAGCGAGCGTTTTCCCGGATTGGCCAAATCGGTTGACAGCTATCCACACCCATTCCAGTGGTTTTGCCGGCCCGATCGGTGTATCTGAGTGCATGGTGGTTGGGATGCCAGCGTCGAGTAGTGTGCGGTATCGTGCGGCCAGATAGGCGCGCTCGGTTCCGATATGCTCGCGATTAATCTCTGCACGTTGGTACAGGTAATATGGATTGATACTCACGACCGCACCGAGTGCTTTCAACCGCTTGGCTTGAGAAGGTGTCGAGATACCATAATGTTGAAGGGTAAAGCGATGATCAAAGCGGGGATACCGACTTTGCAGCTTGGCGAGTGTATCGATAGTATTCTCGTTGCCGAGGTTGCCGTTAGTGTGGATGTGAATCTGTAATCCCGCCTTCCAGTAAGGAAGAAGTTGTTGCACGAATTCCTCCCCTTTATTGATGAAGATTCCTTCCCGTCCACTGATGTAGCCGGGATTGCCTACCATCATGCCAAAACCCAGGAAGGAATCGTCCGAGAACGATTTCACTCCTCGAAAAATGATCTTGTCCGTACTCTGCTGCTGAAGTTCCAGCACATAATCAACGGCTTTTTCTTTCTTGGCCGCGTTAAGCCCCTCGATATCCGAAACCGCGACTAGCCGCATTGGTGTCTTGGGATCATTGAAGTACTCGCTGTACATCCTTGCCTCTCCTTCCGGATTGATTATGCCCAACACGAGTTCGGATTGTGTGGTGATCCCACCCTGAACACTCAGATCGATCATGAAATCGAGCGATTTTTTGGCCTGCTCCGGTTCGCTCCGAGATTTGAGGAAGTCGCCCAAGGCGAAAGTCGCTGCTGTGGTGCCCAGAAACTGCCCGTTGAGTTCGCCATCGCTGCCTAGCTGAACACCATTGATTTTTTTGGCTAACCCCGATGTATACCCTCGCTGTTTGATCACAGCCGAATTTAGATAGGCGAAATGCTCGGAAGCATCCCAGACGATGATTGGCCGGGTGGAGGAGATCTTGTCCAAGTCGTGGCGCGTAAGATGCCCACCGTACACCACTGAATCGAATCCCCAAGCGACAAGGAGTTCATTTGGATCAGCTAGCGCACTCTCATATTCTTTAAGCTTTGCGAGTGCAGCCTCACGGGTCTTCAATCCTCTGAATGGCGGTCCGTATGGATTCGGTGTGTCGTAGTGGGTGAGCAGGGGCAAACGCATCAAGGTGCCGCCAAGAAACGGATGTCCGTGAGATTCGATGAAGCCTGGAAACAAAATCTTGTTTTTGAACGAATCGATGACTTTATACTCACGACCCTTGAGCCACGGCTGAAGGTCTTCCATTGAGCCGACGGAGAGTATCTTACCATCTCTAACAGCAACGGCTGTAGCGGTAGGCCAGCCTGGATCCATCGTGTAGATTTTCTTGGCAACGAAAACAACAATCGGATGCTCGCTTTGAGCATGCACAGCACCTACGCCGGTTACCACGAAGAGCAGGCTGGTTAGAAAGCATCGATTAAGTCTTGATAGAGCCATGGAAATTCTCCTTGTTGTGATATCTTCGTGATTCATTGACGACAGTCCAACGTCTAAATCAGATGTCATTTAAAGCGGCATGGATTTTGCCTTTCTGCAAAAAGCGTGACACTTAAAATGGTCAGCTGGATTTTTTGGTGTACGACCAGCATGGGCGTGGACTAGTCCTCAGTGGAGAACCAGGCCCATTATTTTTAGTGAGTATAACTACTCAGGGCAAACGCATTAAAATCATTTTCCAAATAACAGCTTAAATCGGAAACTATCATTCCATGCAGCTTTCAGTCTTTTTTTATTCATACTCATTGTAGAAGATTCCTTCTGAAGTAAATTTAAGC
>JALSJK010000135.1 GCA_026989395.1 Methylomonas sp. | reverse complement strand
ATCGGCAACAAATTTATGATTGACAGTCAGATTAAAGAGTTTTCGATATTGGTTTTTAGAAAACCAGGTGCAGAAGACACTCGAATTATCACTCCTGATGAACAGGAGCTTCTTTATCAGAAGGCAATAGACAATGTAAATTGGCTGCATGAAAAAAATTATGATCTAGTGACAGTAAAAAAGCCAGAGCCTGGACAATGGAGAATAGTGGCTGAAACAGATCCGGATAATCAGATTATGATTGTTACTGATCTAAAACTTGAAATGCAAGAGGTGGCCAATTCAGTCGGGAAAGATGAGACGTTAGATATTCAAGTTTTTTTGACTGACCAAGGCCAGCTAATCACACGGGCTAATTTTCTGAACATGCTCGATATTCAGTTGCAGCAAAAAATACCAGATGGACAAACTAAGCAATGGCCGTTATTGCCAAATCAAGAAAAAGCAGGATTTTTTAGTCGTCAGTTAAAAGAATCCCGGGTTTCGGGAAAATACGAGATAGTAGTGGATGTCGATGGCAATACTTTTAAAAGGCAAATAAAACGATCATTTGAAGTTATTGATTCACCGATAAAAGTAGTCACAAAAGTCGATAAAAAAAACCACAGCGTAACCCTGCAACTCATTCCAGACAAAAACATACTAGATACTTCTTTCATGAGTATTCAAGCTTTTATCACAGAGCCACCAAAACAGGAAAGGACTATCGATATTGAAGAACAACAAGGGCAGTGGCAACTGAAATTAAAGGAACCGAAAGCAGGCAAACGTCTTTTGGTTAATTTTTCTGTGACGGTTAAAACACTTGAAGGTAATCCTGTCATGCCCAATATTAAACCCGTTTTTATTGATTCAAGCTTGTTTGGCGATAACACTGTAAAAGCGAAAAAAACTCAACCGAAATCAAACCAAGCAGAGGTAAACAATGAAGTTACAGAAACTGAAAATGGAGCAGGCCAGGAAGATGAGGTAGAAGAGGAAGTTCAGGAGACAACCCATTGGATGATGATTAGCCTGATAGTTGCCGGAGGGAATATTATTCTTGTTGGACTTGGTTTTCTCATATATCGCTGGCAGAAAAAAAGCACCCTAAAGCAGCAAGAAAAATTATTGGAAAGACTGGAATGATTGAATTAAGCCCTGTTGTTGTCATCATTTTACTTGAATCCTTGTTGATTTTGATTTTACTGGTTTTAATTGTCCCTTTTCTGTCTCATAGGAAAAAGGCCGCTACTCAAAATGCAGCACAGTCTTTAGTCAAAAAACTGAAAAAAAATAAAACCAACAGGAATGAACAACTGGACAAAATTTTGACGGAATCTACCAATTTGCAAGATGAACAGCGTAATGATTTTCTTGAAGAAATAGCCGGTACTGAAAAAACATTCTACCAGTACCTATTACGGATGTTTTTTAATCGCGATACAGAGTTGCTAAAAAAAATTGATAAACAAGTACAGAGCATCTCAGAGCCTTATTGCAAAATACTCAGCAATATCGCTCCAGTGGTTGACGATGATGCTTTAAAGCAGGCACAAAAAGAAATCGATCTTCTAAAAAAAGAGCTTCAGAAACAATCGCAACAAATGGACACAGCCATGCGAACCATGAATGAACTTAGTGTTGAATATACTCAAATATTTGCAGGCCGGCGAACAGAACTTGAATTACAAAACAGTAGCAAAAAAATGTTGGGGCTTTTTTATGAAAGTATGCAACAGATTAAAAAGATAAATGAGGTAAAAACATCATGATGCTAATTATTCTGATTAATTTAGTGATTGTTCTGATTTTACTGTTAGGTTTTGTGTTGTTTCTCAATGGCCGAGACAAAAAGCGGAAAAAAACTGAAATGGAACGTTTGTTAACAGAAATTGAAGCAAACGAAACTGCCAGGCAAAAACAAATAGTCAATATTTTGACAACACAAATAGAAATGTCTGAACAAGTTGTGTTGGAAAAGGTAGAAAATTTTGTAGCTGCTGAAAAACAATTAACCCATAAATTTCTGGAAATTCTGATGGATCAACAACCTGTCACAAATTTTTATCAATACTGTTGCGATTGTCTGGATGAATATATACAGCTGATTGGCGAGAATTTGAATATGTCATCCACTGAAGATAAGCCAGTTGAAAAACAATCTGTTTCTGAGTCGCAAAACGATCCTTCTTCAGAGCAAACAATCAACCTAGAAGATAATCAGATAGAAATTTCAGACTCCGAGCTAGAAGAAATCAACGATACAAAAAATGATATAACGCCAGCAGCTGATGATTCTACCGAAAAATCTGAGAAAAATGAGGCTGAGGAAGATGAGTTTTCTGAAGAACCGGATTGGGGTGATGCTTTTGCTGAAGCTGGGGTTGAGATAGAAGACAAAGCCCAAAAGCAGGATGATTAATACAAAACTAAGAAAGTTCTGAATTTTTTTCATCATTGTCTTTCTTTATCGACTAGGTTTTCTGCCTAATCTTTAACCCTTTAATTTTATTGTTCAGATTGGCCTAAACATTGCTTTTAGGATGTAGAGCAAGTTTTTTTGGCACAGGCATTTTTTATTCCAATGCTATTTTAAAAAAAAATGGAAATTAAGCATTTAACAAAGTATGTTCTTGGCCGGTTATTTAATAGGAAGTAAAAAATGAACGAAACATATAGCCACCGATTTCAAGTTGTTCCTTTCATGAACACTTATGAAATCAGAGCAATTATGGAAAGTATTGAATTGTTTGATTTTCCTATTCGAGTCCTTGAGTGGGGAAGTGGCGCTAGTACCATATTTTTTTCCGGGTTGGTTCAACCTCAAAGTACTTGGCTGGCCTTGGAACACAATCATGAATGGTATGAGGAAGTAGGCCAGATGCTAGAAAAATTTTCTACTCAAGGAGTTTTAGTCAAACATATTCAAAATGATCAGGATTACAATGAAGGTAAAGATGATGGAACGTATAAGCAGTTTGAGAATTATATTACTTATCCAGCCAAATCTAATTTACCGCCTTTTAATATTGTGATTGTTGATGGTCGAGCTCGAGTTGAGTGTATGAGAACCGGTTGGAATATTTTGGACGACAATGGAATCATGATCCTGCATGATGCCCAACGGAAGGAGTATACGCCGGGAATACCTGATCAAGCATTTACAGTTCGAATTACAAATCCCGAAGAATACTCTGAAGGATATCTTTCTACTTTATTTATGTGTAAGTCAAAGATTTTTGCCAAGAAATTATTAAATAAATTGCGGCAACAATTACCTGCTTCAATTTTGATAGAAACTTCTTTTTCTGTCGCTAGACAAGAAAGCCACAGTATTCATTTAAATAAAAAGCCTGTTTGTTTGTTTCTGAACACATATTATTCAGGTTTTCTTCATAAACACTATCAACAAAATCCGGAACTTGATAACAAAACTTATCGAAAGCAATTGCAATCATTACTGTTAGAAAAATTTGGAGATAGTGATTTTTATTCTAAAGGCATCCAGAATGCAGGATGGGATGCAGAAGACTCGATAATAAACTGCGAGCCACTGCAATTAGCATGGGCAAAAGAAAATGGTTGTCACCAATATAATCTGCTGGATATTTTAATTGAACAAATAAAACAATTACGGCCAGATGTTGTTTATTTTCAGGATTTGAACTATGCAACACCAGAAATACTTAGAGCGATCAAAGTTTATACTCGATTAATTGTTGGTCAAATCGCTTCACCGATTCCACCAAGCGCAGATTTACAAACAATTGATATTGTTATTTCATCATTTCCTCATTTTGTAGAGCGGTTCCGCAGTCAGGGTATCACAGCCTATTACCAGTCTTTGGCATTTAGTGAGGAATTACAGGGAAAAAATGGCTGGCAATCACGAGAACACGATGTAAGTTTTGTTGGTGGTATTTCTATTGCCCATACCACAGGAACAAAATTACTTGAACAACTTGCCTTGAATACTCCTATAGAATTTTGGGGCTACGGGATGGAGACTCTTCCACCGGATTCGCCTATTAAAGAAAAACATCATGGTGAAGTGTGGGGGAAAGATATGTTTAATGTGTTGCAAAACTCCAAAATAACTATCAACCGGCATATTGATGTTGCGGAAAATTATGCAAACAATATGCGATTATTTGAAGCGACTGGAAGTGGGACTTTATTGATCACTGATTATAAAGATAATCTTGACGAACTGTTCGAAATTGGCAAGGAAATTGTGGTTTATAGATCTACTGACGAATGTATCGCGCTGATTCATTTTTTCTTGACGCACCCGGAACAGGCCGCTCAAATTGCAGCAAGAGGCCAACAAAGAACTTTAAGGGATCATAATTATCAAGCAAGATTAATCAAAACAGCAGAGCTACTGGACAGGCATTTAAGATATAAATGGTTTGAACAACCATTGACTATCAATAATCAGGCTATTTCCAGCAATTATTCAGATGCTTCAATTTCCGAGATCACTGAAAGCCAGGAACTGGCGTGGAAAAGTGACATGATACCAATCAGACAAAGAGCTTTGATTCAGCGGGAACTAAAAGGGTTGTACGAAAACAATATTCCATTTCATTACCGGGTTCTTTCTGAAAGCCTGAAAGCAATCGCCGGTAATCATTGCAAAATTGCCGAGATCGGTTGTGCCAGCGGCTATTATTATGAAATTCTTGAGTATCTGCTTGGTTTGGAAATTGATTATACAGGTATTGATTTTTCAAAACCTTTGCTGGATATGGCAAAAAACTATTATCCGAAAGCTAAGTTTTGCAATGCAGATGGTGCAAATACGCCATTTGTCGACCGTCATTTTGATATTGTTATTTCTTCTTGTGTGTTACTGCATGTTAAACAATATTTTTCACATCTTATAGAAACAACCCGAATTGCTGATAAATTTGTGGTGTTGCATCGGACCCCCGTTTCAAGACAAAGAGAGACTCGTTTTTACAATAAAACTGCTTATGGTATTGATACTTTTGAAATCAGATTTAATGAAAATGAGATTGTTCTAGCTGTGATAAATCTGGGTTTTGAACTGATCGGATGTTATGAAATTGCAGTCAATGAAATGAGTGATGAATATGATGTAACTTATGTATTTAAAAGAACATCCAAATAAGATGGACGAATAAATTCAAATTCCATAATGACGACAAAATACACTAAATTACATTTTTGGATTACAAAAAGACTCCCAGCTCAGGAAATGTTATGAAACGATTCTATTGTACCTATTTTGACAAAGCTTATCTGGTGCGAGCCTTAGCACTGATCGATTCCCTTAAAAGAAATGAAAAAAAAGATTTTGTAATATTTTGTGTGTGTATGGATGAGATTTCACGGATACTCCTTGAAGAGATAAAATTTGAACAAGTTGTTGTTATTCCATTTCACCGTATTGAGAAAAGAGACACAGCGCTTTTGTCCAGTCGAAAAGGCAGAACTCTTGTTGAGTATTACTGGACTGCAACACCAACGATTATCTTAAGAATTTTGGAGGATAATCCTGAGATTGATTTTTTGACTTACCTTGATGCAGATTTATTCTTCTTTTCTTCAACTGATGCCATTTTTCAAGAGGCAGAAGCAGCTTCGGTATTTATTCATGGTCATAATTATTCTCCTGAACTTAAGCACCTGGAGGAAAGTTGTGGCAAGTTTAATGTCGGTCTGCTTGGCTTCAGGCGTGACAGCAATGCTTTTAAGGTTTTACGCTGGTGGCGGGAAAAATGTATCGATTGGTGTTTTCTGAAGTTTGAAAAAGATCGAATGGGGGATCAAAAATACCTCGATGCTTGGCCTGAGCAGTTTTCAGGTGTAAGAATCGCAAAGAATCCTGGTGTTGGGCTTGCACCCTGGAATTATGGTCAGTATCGATATGAAACGAATACCCTTAAGCAATTGACCGTCGATCAAAATCCAGTAGTGTTTTTTCATTACAGTGCATTCGCAATGGTCAACAATAATATTTTTGTTCCCTTGGTCCATAATCATTACCCTTTAAATCAGTACTTAATTAAGCAAATATATTTACCATATTGCAAAACCCTCAGGGATATGATGACAAGGGTAACAACTACCTTGCCTTCATTCCAGTTTGGTCTTGATAATAAAGTAAGCCTGATCGAACATAGTTTTCTTATTTATAACGGGGATCACCCAAAACAACAGGAACTGTCAAATTTTAATGTTGAGCAACTGAGTTCTCAATGGGGATTTTGTCTGAACAAACAACCGGAAAGTACAGAAAATATTGAAGCCAGCAATTGGATATTAGCACCTGAGCAGAGTCTGGAAGATTTTCTTGAAAACAAACACATTGCTTCAGTAATTAAAACTGTTTTTTTTGTTGGTTGCCATTTATTTCAAGAACAAGACTGGTTTAACAAAACCTTTATTAATTTGAAAAAGTTATTTTTGTTTGAACCAGTACCACAAATTGAAGAAATGTTGAGACAAAAACTGGCCTGTGATACCAGGGTGCAAATTTATCCTTTTGCGGTATCTGATGAAATGGGCCAGACAAGCTTCAACATTGCTAATAATTTCCAATCGAGTTCTTTGTTGCCTTTAGCGGAACATAAAAGAATATTTCCCTCTGTTGATTTCACAGATCAGATCCAGGTTCAACAAATTACTCTACATCAATTTATTCAGGAGCACGATAATGTTATTCCTGATTTGTTGTATATTGATGTTCAGGGAGCTGAATACAAAGTTTTATCGGGCTTAAGTAACGAACAACTCAGTAAGGTCAAGATTATATATACAGAGGTTAGTTTGATAGAGATGTATCAAGGGGCTAGGTTACTTGCTGATATCAAAGCACTTTTATCAGATGATTTTGAGTTTATTGGTTTTAGGGATATGTTGAATACCGGGGTTCATGGCGATGCTCTTTTTATTAACAAACGTTTCTTATCCCAATTAACCAGCCAGAAACCAATACAAGAGAATGTATCTAATCAGATATTTAATAACCTAGAAAAAGAAATTTCAGAAATTGCCAATCTCTATCAATCTGGGCAAAAACGGACTGCAATCCTTGCTCTCGACGGTTTGTTGAAGGAAAATGCCAACCATTCAGAGTTAAAAAACCTCAAAGCCGAGTTCCAGTATAGTCTTGGTCAAGATTATGTTAACGAATCATTGAAAACCTGGGAGACTTTGACCAAGGAAAATCCTGAAGATGTTCTATATCTTAACAATCTGGGTGTAGCTGCCTGGGAAAGCAACCGGCGAACCCTGGGATTAGCGGCAACTTCAAAAGCATTAACACTGGATCCTGAAAATTCTTCAGCAATTGCCAATATCAATGAAATTACTTCGACCATTGCAAGCGAAGCAGATCAGCTTCCCAAATTATTTACGAATCTTGATCAACAGCACTTTTCGTTTACCGATACCGAAAACAAGCAAGATCTACTCAATGATAACCTTGAGGAAAACTATCCAAGCAATCAGACAGATCCGATAGTTTCTGTAATTGTCTCAACTTATGCATCTGAAGCATTTATGACAGAATGTCTTGATGATTTGGTTAGTCAAACGATTTTTTCACAAATGGAAATTATTATTGTTGACGCCAATTCACCAGAGAATGAAAAATCGATTGTCAAGTCTTATCAGCAACAATTTTCTAATATCAAATATATTCGGACAAGGGAAAGAATAGGTATCTATGCTGCATGGAACATTGCTATTCAGGCGGCTTCCGGTGAATTTATCATGCCAATGAGTACCAATGACCGATTAAGTAAGGAAGCTTGTGAAAATCTGTTAAAAGCATTATATGATTCTCCTGGCGTCATGCTGGTTTATGGCGATAGCTACATGACTCAGATTCCCCATCAAACATTTGAAAACCATACGTTATCAGGCATGATGAAATGGCCAGATTACAGTTTTGAGGAGTTGAAGGAAAAGTGCCTGGTTGGTCCAAACCCTATGTGGAGAAAATCAGTCCATGATACTGTTGGTTATTTTGATGAACAGTTTCAGGCAATTGGAGACCAGGATTTCTGGATCAGAATCGGGGAACAATATGATTTGAGACATATTCCTGTTGTAACCGGCTTGTTCTGGAATACTACCGAATCTTTGTCAGGAAACTCACAGGTAGCAACTGATGAAATTAGACGAATAAGATTTAAGTATAATAAAAGGTATCAGTTACCCGTTTTACTGACTGATTCTTGGTCGTCTGATGATTTACTGGATCAGGCGTTGGTTATTCATAAAATGACGAAGATCAGTTTGCCCACAATAGCCAGACAAATTATTTCAGCACAAAATTCACTTGATAAGCTATATAAACAGCAATTCTTGGTTTCAATGGCTGAATTTCTTGTAGGACAAATTGAAGATAATGAGCACGCTCTTTGTAACACGACTTATGGAAGTCTTGATGAAATGATTTCAGTTATGCGTGAAAAGTATGATTTTAACGAAACTGACGAAAATTATTTGCAAGCCATTTGGTCTGTTGAACAATTCAAATACAACCGAGAATATCAAAACTGGGTAAAAGCCCATGATTTACTGGAAATTGATGGGCAATTATTTGCAGAAAGGATGTCGGTGTCCTGGAAAACTCAACCAGTTTTTCACTTCATCATGTTTTTGTATCCCGATGAGCAGGCATTGTTGGCTGATACCATTGATTCATTTGCAGCGCAACTATATAAAAATTGGCGATTAACCATTATTGCTGACGGGCCAGAGCCTGACCCTATATTTTCAGAGCAGGAACAATTGAGTTGGGTTCGCTTTGCCGGAGAGGAATCGCCTTATGATTTATTAAACAAGACAATAAAACAAGTTGATTCAGACTGGGTTTGTTTGATTGAAGCTGGTACTAGGTTACCTTACCATGCAATGTTGTTGTTTGGTGATTATATCAATCTTGAGCCTGAATGGAAATTGATCTATACCGATGAAGATGAAATTGAAGAAAATAACAAATGGTTAAATCCCAAATTTAAACCTGATTTTAATTTGGATTTGTTGAGATCAACATCTTATGTGGGTAATTTTGGTCTCATTGAAAAAAAGTGTTTATTGGAATTGGGTGGTTTTGAAAGTGTTCCTAATGCCGAGTTTTACGATGCTGTATTTAAGGTATTTGATCTACATGGAGAACAGGCAATAGGTCATATAGCAGAAGTTTTATTCCATAAATCAATATATTCAAAACGGACAATTCTGGAGGTCGATCTACAAAACACCATCAATCGGCATCTGCAAAGAAACTCAATTAATGCTTCTATTATCCCAGGTTACTTTAGCAATAGTTTCAGAGTTGATTACCATCACCTATCGAAACCAAAAGTTTCCATAATCATCCCAACCAAGGACAAACTAGAATTTTTGGCTCCTTGTATTGAATCAGTTTTAAGTAAGACTGATTACCCAGACTATGAAATTATTATTGTTGATAATCAAAGCAGTGACCCAGATGTTTTCGGTTTTTATTCTGAATTAAAGGAAAAATATGATGATCAAATAAAGGTGATTGAATACCCATATGATTTCGATTTTTCGGCTATTTGTAATATGGCAGCCAAACAAGCCAATGGCGATTATTTGTTACTACTGAATAATGATACAGAAGTGCTCCATAAAGAATGGCTTGATAGAATGATGAATCTTGCAATGCGTGATGATGTGGGCATTGTTGGGTCAAGGTTGGTTTTTCCTGAAACTGGAATTTTACAACATGCAGGTATTATTTTAGGAATGACTTCCGTTGCCGACCATCCTTTTGCTGGTTTACTTAATATTAAGGAACCTGGGTATATGGGGCGTGCACAGTTAGTTCAAAATTATAGTGCTGTAACCGGAGCATGCTTACTAGTTTCAACGAAGATTTTTCATTCGGTTGGAGGGATGGACGAAAACCATTTTTCAATATCAAATAATGATATTGATTTTTGTCTGAAAGTTAGAAGTGCAGGATATCTTATCGTATGGACTCCATTTTCCACTTTGATTCATTATGGCAGTATCACACAATTACGTTCAGCTCAATCTGAACAAAATATTTTACGTTTTAAAAATGAACAGGATGCATTATTTAAAAAATGGCTAAATATTATTAGTTATGATCCGGCCTTTAATCGTCATCTAAATTTAACAAAACGTGATTTTAGTGTCGCTTCTTCATTAGTAAGTAATTGGGATGTAAATTTTCATGATCGATTGCGAATCTTAGGCGTTCCACTTGATGGTGGAGCAGGGGACTATAGGGTAATTCAGCCTTTTAGAAACTTACGAAAAGTGGGGCTTGCCCAATGTGAATATGTACGACTTTCAGGGACAGAGAAAAAGACTTTTTCAGTAACTGAAATAGCCCGGTTAAAACCTGATGTGTTAGTCATGCATTCGGTGTTAAGCGATCAGCAACTGGAACTTTTGCAGCAATGTAAGCAATTACTTCCTGAAATATTTATTGTTTACATGATTGACGACCTGGTTAATCAAATACCCGAAAAAAGTGCCGCTTATAAGACCATGAAACGAAATTTCAGGGACGCAAAATCAAGGGTAAGAAAAGCATTGTCTTTTTGTGACAGAGCGGTTGTTTCAACTAAGCCATTGGCTGAATTTTGTCAGGATATGATAAGTGATGTCATCATTGTACCGAATTCACTGGAAAAGAATGCTTGGCTTGAGCTTGAATCTAAAAGACGTCAAAGTAATAAATTGAGGGTTGGTTGGGCGGGAGCTTTGCAACACCAGGGAGATCTGGAAATCATTATTGATGTAGTCAAACAAACTGCCGGCGAAGTCGACTGGATTTTTATGGGAATGTGCCCCGACGAAATCAAACCCTATATTAAAGAATTTCATGAGCCGGTCAATATTTCTGATTATCCAAAAGTTTTAGCAAGTTTAAATCTGGATTTGGCAATCGCGCCATTGGAAGATAACCGTTTCAATGAGGCAAAAAGTAATTTACGTTTGTTGGAATATGGTATTTTGGGCTGGCCTGTTATTTGCTCTGATATTTTTCCCTATCAGAACGCACCTGTAACCCGGGTTGAAAATACTACCCAATCATGGCTTTCTGCCATTCGTCAAGCTATTGACAACCAGGAATTATTATCTAGCCAGGGAAACATGCTTCGTCAATGGGTCGTCAAAAATTACCTGCTTGAAGATAAGCTTGAGCAATGGTTTGATGCGTTAAGTCCAGGAATCAAATCACCAGAAAAGTAGGCAAAAAATTGCCATGTAAGGTGGCAAACATTTGACAATTAACTTTTAATCCACTTCCTATATATTGTAACTTTTTGATTATTATTATATTAAAATAAATGGCATAGAGATAGCATTATTTTTGTCAAGTTTGTTTTAAATAAATAATCGTTCAGTTATATAGAGGAAAATATTATGGCGTTAATTGTCAATACCAACATGGCATCCTTAAATGCGCAAAGAAATTTAGGCAAATCTCAGGGTGACTTGAATATTGCTATGCAGCGATTATCTTCCGGGTTGCGAGTCAATAGTGCTAAAGATGATGCATCGGGCCTGTATTCCAGTGAGCTAATGACTTCTGACATCAGAGGGCTAAATCAGGCGATACGAAATGCCGCAGACGGAATATCCATGGCTCAAACTGCAGAAGGAGCCTTGGCAGAAATAGCCAATAATATTCAACGAATTAGGGAAGTTGCAGTTCAGGCTGCTAATGATACAACAGAAAACCGATCTGGGTTACAGAAGGAAGTCGATCAGTTGACACAGGAAATTTCAAGAATTATTCAAACTACAGAATTCAATGGCAAGTTTGTACTTAGCGCTGGTAATACATTAACATTTCAAGTTGGTGCAGATGGCAAGGCAACCAATCAAGTCACTGTTTCAGGAACTGCCATCCAAGACATTATTGGTGTATCAGGTGGCTACAGTGCTGATTTAAGTGCTACTGGAACGGTAGATATTACAACCTCCGCTAATGCTTTTGGTGTCTTGGATAACCTGGATACTGCAATTGCAAAAATTGCTGAAACCCGAGCAACCTATGGTGCCGTACAAAATCGTTTTGAGGCGGTGATATCAAATCTACAGAATTATTCCGAGAATTTATCAGCGGCACGAAGCCGAATTATGGATGCTGATTTTGCCCAGGAAACAGCAAAATTGACCCGAGCACAAATTATGCAGCAGGCGGGTACCTCGATTTTGGCACAGGCAAATCAGATACCACAAGGGGCTTTGTCATTACTTCAGTAAAATAATCCAGAAAATACCTGATTGGGTTAAAAAGTGAGAAGATTTTCACAGTTATTAATTTTGCAAGAGGAGAAACCAACAATTTCCTAAAGTTATTTATTTTATGGCCGTTACCTTGTTTGAAATTAATATCGCATTAAAAATTTAATGTGAATCTAGACTCAACAGGAGAAATATAATGGCTTTAATTGTAAATTCGAATATCGCATCCCTAAATGCACAAAGAAATCTGGGAAAATCGCAAATGGATCTTTCCACCTCAATGCAACGTTTGTCTTCAGGTTTGCGTATTAATAGTGCAAAAGATGATGCGGCTGGTCTTTTCTCGGCAGAACTAATGACTTCCGATATTCGGGGATTGAACCAGGCAGTTCGAAATGCAGCAGATGGCATATCCTTAGCCCAAACGGCCGAAGGGGCAATGTCTGAAATTGGCAATAACTTGCAACGTCTTCGTGAGATTGCGGTTCAATCAGCTAACGCCACGACTGAAAACCGAGCAGGCTTACAATTAGAGGTCGATCAGTTAACTCAGGAAATCTCCAGAATAGTGACAACGACTGAGTATAACGGAAAATTTGTTCTTAGTGGAGGAAATAATCTGACTTTTCAGGTGGGGGCCAAAGGACAAGCTAATAACCAAATCACCGTGACTGGGGTGGCTCTGGAAACAACGTTATCTGCAGGAGGAGGATTTTCTGCAGATCTTGCCGCAACGGGAATTGTAGATGTCGATGATGCGGCAAATGCTTCTGCGGCAATTGCTAAGCTGGATACTGCTATTGAAGCTCTTGCTTCCACAAGATCAACCTACGGGGCGGTACAAAATAGATTTGATGCCGTGATTTCCAACTTGCAGAATTATTCTGAAAATCTTGCAGCAGGAAGAAGTCGAATTCAGGATGCAGATTTTGCCGCAGAAACATCGAAACTGACTAGAGCACAAATTCTGTCTCAGGCTGGTACTTCGATTGTTGCTCAAGCGAATCAGTTACCACAGGCAGCCTTGTCATTGTTGGGTTAAGGGTGAGAGCTGGAAACAACAAGTTTCTATTTAATACATTCGTAACACAATGGTGAATATAATGGCGGGTGATATAACAGGTACACAAGCTGCTTCGCCGGTAAAGATTCAACAACGATTTAATCCTGATCGGGTTGCAAGTCAACCCGGTATGGGGCCAAAAAACCTAGTCAAAGAATCGATTTCAGATTCTAAACTGAGTAATGAAGGTCTTAACAAGGTTAAAGATAAACTTGCTGAAGAAAAAAAACTGGCTTCAACACCTTTGGAAGCAAGGGAAGAAGAAGCAGAAAATAAAAATCAATTAACTGAAAAAATAGCCCAATTAAATGACTATAGTCAAAAAATTAATCGTGAAATTCAATTTAGTGTTGATGAAGGAACGGATAGGACTGTGGTCAAAGTAATTGATTCTGAAACCGATAAAGTCATCAGACAAATACCGTCTGAAGAGGTGTTAAAGATTGCTGAATCATTGGAAAACTTTTCAGGCATGTTACTGCAAGAGCAGGCTTAATTGAATATAAGAGGCAGATAAATGGCTGGCATACAAGCACCGGGTATTGGTTCTGGGCTAGATATTAATGGTATCGTTTCCAAGTTAATGGAACTGGAACGTCAGCCAATCAGACAACTGGATAGAAAAGAATCAACCATTAATAATCAAATCAGCGCATATGGACAGTTAAAAAGTAAAGTTGCTGATTTTCAGACAGCGATGGCGAATTTGGGGACGGCCGATAAATTCAGAATTTATGCGGCTAATTCAACTGATGAAGACATATTAGGTATCACTGCATCTAAAGATGCTGCGAAAGGTGTTTTTTCTGTTGAAGTAAAACGTATCGCCGAAAATCACAAACTTGCTTCTGAAGCTCAGATTGATTCAGATTCAACCAGGTTTAATTCTGCTTCTCCAATGACCATACAGGTCGGCGATAATTCTTTTGATGTTGCTGTCGATGGCAAGACCTTGCAGGAAATCAGGGATGAAATTAACAAAGCTACTGATAATAAAGGGGTCACTGCTTCAATTTTACATGATGATCAAGGATATCGGTTGCTTTTAACAGGAAATGAAACCGGCAGCAAAAACTTTGTTCAATTAAACAATTCCCCGTTTGCAATGAACACAATTAATGAAGATCGTGACGGCAGTAGTACATTTGAAGCCGCTGATCTGGATGCAGTCATGTTGTTTGAGAATAACTTTACTGTCACCCGCTCTTCCAATTCGGTAAGTGATTTGATTGACGGGGTAACTTTGGACATTAAAAAACCGGGATCAGTTGTTATTGATATTAATCGAGATGATGAAGCGATTAAAGAAAATGTTCAAGCGTTTGCCGATGCTTTTAATGCATTAAAAGACGAAATAAAAAACCAGAGGCAAGGGCAGCTTGAAGCTGATAGTACATTAAGCAGTATTGAATCACGTATGTTGAGCGTACTGAATTCTGGAAACTCTATTACTGATTCGAGTTTCAATTTTTTGTCAGAAGTAGGCTTGGCAGTTGATAAAGAAGGTCAAATGAAACTGGATAGTGGTCTGTTTACCAAACAGATGAATGCAGATTTTTCATCGGTCGTAAACTTGTTTTCGGTAAAAGATGAGGGTTTTGCATCGCGGTTGGAATCCGTTGCAAAATCAATATTAGAGTCTGATGGTTTGATCGATGGACGGGAAGATGGCTTGAAAAAAAGGCTTGATCGTATTAGTGATAGAAAAATTCAAATGGAAGCAAGATTGGAAAGCACTGAAAGGAGGCTAAGAAAACAATTTGCTGCGATGGATTCATTTGTTGCCCAAATGAATTCAACAGGATCTTATTTAACCCAGCAGCTTTCTTTAATCGGCAATATCGGTAAAAAATAATTGTAAAGAGGTAAAAAATGGTAGCTTTAAGCAGTGCAATCGAATCGTATAGTAAACATGCCGTTGCTTCAGAAGCAATCGAAGCTTCTCCACATCGGATTATTCAGATGTTAATGGATGGTTTTATGGAAAGAGTGGCTTATGCCAAAGGGCATATTGAAAGAGGTGATCTACCTGAAAAAAGTAAATATATTAGTAAAGCAATAGGAATTGTCAATGGCTTGAGAAGTTGTTTGGACATGGAAAAAGGAGATGAAATTGCGCGAAATTTGAATGAGTTATATGATTATATGAATCGTCGTTTAATTGAAGCAAATTCTAATAATGATGTTGCCATACTATCGGAAGTTCAGTCTTTGATGGCTGAAGTCAAGCAAGGATGGGATGCTATTCCTGAAGAGTATAAATATCGCCAAAAAATGGGATAATTAAGTGAATCAGGAAACCTTTAATCAGATATTGGAATTGACGGATCAAATGTTAAACAGTGCAAAAGAAGAGCAGTGGGATGATTTATTTACTCTCGAAAAAACCCGGGATGGTTTAATTAAGAAATACTTTGTTGATTCTCTGTTAAAAGATGAAAATTTAGCTGATGCTGTTCGTCAGGTGTTGAGTAAAGATCAGCAAATACAAAATGAAGTTCGTCAGGAACGTGATCGCTTGGCCCAGGAATTAAAAAAGGTAACGCAAGGTAAAAATGCCGTAAAAAGCTATGCTAATGCGGGTTAATGTATTACTGAAGAATAAATTCATACACCAGCTTGCTGCCAAAGTAGGCCAGCAGTAATGCGGCAAACCCAAGCAATGTCCATCGTATTGCGGTTTGGCTGCGCCAGCCATAAAGAGATCGCCCAGCGAGTAATCCAGAAAAGATAATCCAGGCCAGAATAGAGAGTATGGTTTTGTGACCCAGGTGTTGAGCAAACAAATCTTCGACAAAAAGAAAACCACTCACCAATGATATCGTTAAAAAGGCTAGCCCCGTAGCAATCATTTGAAATAATAATGATTCCATGGTTTGCAATGGTGGCAGGGACAGGACAAACCACTTTGGCTGATGTTTTTTGAGTTGGTAATCTTGATAAGCCAAAAGCAATGCCTGAAATGCTGCAATATTTAACAAACTGAAAGCAATAATTGAGCTGAAAATATGGATATGCATTTTCCAGTCTGAAGATTGTAGATGATGAGAGCTTTCTGGAAATATTATGCTGCCGCCCAGCAGAATTACAGATAATGGAAAAACAGCCAAGCCTAGTTTTTCAACCGGTTGTGAGATGGCGGCAATCAATAATATCAAAGAAACTAAAAGTGACACAATGGAAGCTGTGTAAAAAAAACTAAAGCTAACAGTGCCAAATAGCAGGATATTATTTGCGTGATAACCAAAATGAAGAACAACGGCAAGCCAGGCAATATACAGGGAAACAGGCTTGCCAGATTTTTTTTTAATCTCAAAAAAAATCAACAGGCTGCTAATTAAGTAAGCAAAGCAAGCAAAACTACCAAGCGATAAAGGATTCATTGTTGAGTATTAAATAACTAAATCTTTCTCAAATAATACTCATTTTGCAATATTGATGCATTAGACAATAGTTTTTTTTGCCTTCAATGACGCAAGTATTTGTTCACTGGTGTTTTTTTCTGTATCAAATTGCATATCCAGCAACTTTTCAGGACATTCTGGGCATAACACTATTAGACCCGCATGTTTGATAACTTCAATATACTTAGCCTGGTTTTCCCCTTGATTTTCAAGAATCGTTGCCACATGACCTGAAACAAACAACTTTCTTTCAAGCTGATAGGCGACTTCACCGGCTTTTGCGCCTGTCAGTCCAATTGCAACAGCTTTTTGGCCAAATCGGGCGCTGCGTTCTTCGGGGGTAACATGAGTAAAACTGGATTTGTCACTGACACCTGAAATCATCCCTGCGCCAACTGTGACATTAGTTAATCGATCAATAATAATGAAAGACCCTGTTCCCTTACTTTTTTGATAAGGATCAAAAACCACGGGAGCATTGACAGAAACAGTACAAGAAGCAATTTCGTTAAGATGCAGTTCCGTTGCGCTAAACCGTTCAAGGGTATTAACGTCAATCCGGTAATCAATTTTTGAAATAGAACCGGGAACACTTCGAGTTGCCTGCTTAATTATGTATTGTCGACCTGGCGTCATAGTCTGTTCAGCCATCCAGACGATAGTAGCCTGAAATGAATCGGCAATTTCCGGCAGGGTACTGCTGGTAATCAAATCACCCCGGCTGACATCAATTTCATCTTCCAAAGTAAGCGTGACGGCCATCGGCGGGAAAGCTTGTTGTAGTTCGCCATCATAGGTTACGATGGATTTGATTTTGCTGGTTTTACCTGATGGTAATACGGTAATATTATCGCCCTTATGAAATACACCTGCGGCAATAGTTCCACAAAACCCTCGAAAATCCAGATTGGGACGATTAACATATTGAACTGGCATACGGGGGTCAGTAAAATTCTTGTCACTGTTAATTTCGATGGTGTTTAAAGTTTCCATCATTGGCTTTCCAGTAAACCAAGGCATGTTGTCACTTTTATTGACAACATTATCGCCTTGTAATGCTGACATCGGGATAAAATAAATGTCGGACAAATTTAGTTTTTCAGCAAATTCCAGATAGTCTTTTTTGATTTTTTCGTAAGTACCTTCACTAAAATTTACCAGATCCATTTTATTAATGGCGACGATAATGTGTTTAATACCCAGTAACGACGCAATAAAACTATGCCGCCGGGTTTGAGTTTGAACACCATAGCGCGCATCAATCAAAATTACCGCAAGGTCACAAGTAGAGGCGCCAGTAGCCATGTTGCGTGTGTATTGCTCATGGCCAGGCGTATCGGCAATAATAAATTTTCTTGTCGATGTGGAAAAATACCGATAGGCAACATCAATGGTAATCCCTTGTTCACGTTCTGCCTGCAAACCATCGACCAGCAATGCCAAATCAATGGTTCCGGTTCCTGTCGTACCAGATTTTACACTGTCAGCTTTAACGGCGGCCAATTGATCTTCATAGATCATTTTGGAATCGTGCAGCAAACGACCAATTAAGGTGCTTTTGCCATCATCGACATTACCACAGGTTAAAAAACGTAATAATTCCTTACGCTCATGTTGATCCAGATAAGCATTGATATCGGTACTGATTAAATCTGATTGATGTGACATTTTTATGGAATAAACCTGTTTTTTTTGTGTTTGTGCTTGTTGATTTTCAATGATATAGATGGTTTAGCGAAGCATAACCCAACGGAAAATGTTAGATTTTGATATTTTTCGTAAAATAATTATTTCAAAAATAACCTTCGCGTTTTTTTTGCTCCATCGACCCCGCCTGATCATGATCAATCAAACGTCCCTGTCGTTCTGAAGTTGTAGTCAGTAACATTTCCTGAATAATTTCCGGCAGAGTTGTGGCAGTTGATTCAACAGCCCCGGTTAATGGATAGCATCCTAGAGTTCGGAAGCGAACCATTTTCATTTCGATCTTATCACTTGCTTCAATTGGCATTCTCTCATCATCCACCATGATTAACATGCCATCTTTATTGACGACTGGGCGTTGTTTGGCAAAATAGAGCGGTACGATAGGAATATTTTCAAGGTGAATATACTGCCAGATATCAAGTTCTGTCCAGTTTGATAAAGGAAAAACGCGAATACTTTCGCCCTTATCAATTCTGCCATTATAGATGTTCCATAGTTCCGGGCGCTGATTTTTGGGATCCCAGCGATGGTTTTTGTCCCGGAATGAATAAACCCGCTCTTTAGCGCGGGATTTTTCTTCATCACGTCGTGCGCCTCCAAAAGCTGCATCAAACTGATGTTTATCCAATGCTTGCTTTAGGGAATCGGTTTTCATCACATCCGTATGTTTTTTACTGCCATGAGTAAAGGGACCAATCCCTTGTTTAACGCCCTCTTCATTAATATGGACAATGAGGTCCAGTCCGAGATCATGAATCAGTTTGTCCCGAAATTTGATCATTTCCTTGAACTTCCATGTGGTATCTACATGCATGAGTGGAAATGGAGGTTTGCCCGGGTAAAACGCTTTCATCGCCAGATGCAACATTACAGCTGAATCTTTTCCGATCGAATACAGCATGACTGGTCGATCAAATTCAGCTGCAACTTCACGAATAATATGGATGCTTTCCGCTTCTAATTGTTTTAGGTGGGTTAATTTATAATCAGTCATCAGGAAATAATTTAATGGGTAAATCAGTTTGGCTTAAGGCACGCCAAAGAAAGGCAGAGAGGGTAAAAAATTACTGGACAGTGTGAACTGCCATAACCATATGCCAATGTACGTTTTTTTCATTATAAAATTATAGTTATACTTAGGCAATTGTAATTTGAACGATATTGATTGCAATTCAAATTGTACATTTTCCCCGTCTTTTTTAAATATACAAAAATCATAAGATTAAAACCCTCTAAGCATGTAAAAGGCCAGGAAAAATATTAGCAGGTTTTTTTAATGTACCCTTTCTGTAAGCTGGCGTTAGCAGGTATAATTAAAGGTTTATTTTTTAACTGCTTTGCGGGAGGTGTTGTTAGTTTGCTACTGACAGGCTTGTACGTTCAGGGCACTCTAATACGGTGAAAAACCAGTAAGAATTTTATGTCAGATGTTAATTTAGCTAATGAAATCAATAGGCGCAGAACTTTTGCCATTATTTCCCACCCCGATGCCGGTAAAACCACGATCACTGAAAAACTTTTGTTATATGGCGGCGCCATTCAGATGGCAGGCTCTGTAAAGGGCCGTAAAGCAGCGCGTCATGCAACTTCGGATTGGATGGAAATGGAAAAAGAGCGGGGTATTTCGGTAACCACTTCTGTAATGCAATTTGAACATAAAGACTGTATTCTCAATTTATTGGATACTCCGGGTCACGAAGATTTTTCCGAAGATACTTATCGAACCTTGACTGCTGTTGATTCTGCGCTGATGGTGATTGATGTTGCCAAAGGGGTTGAGGATCGTACCATCAAGCTGATGGAGGTTTGCCGACTTAGAGATACGCCGATTTTGACGTTTATCAATAAGCTGGATAGAGAGGGCCGTGAACCGATTGAGTTATTGGATGAAGTAGAAACTGTTTTGAAAATCAATTGTGCGCCCATGACCTGGCCGATCGGTATGGGTAAGCGTTTTAAAGGTGTTTATCACTTGCACACTGATACCACGCATTTGTTTAGTCCTACTCATGGCGGCAAAATTGCGGAAGCTGAGGTGATTCAAGGGCTTGATTCACCCAAAATGGATGAGTTGCTTGGCGATCAGGCGCAAGAGTTGCGGGAAGAAATAGAGTTGGTGAAAGGGGCCAGTCATGAATTTGATCTTGACAGCTATCTGGAAGGAACCCAAACGCCGGTTTTTTTTGGATCGGCAATTAATAATTTCGGCATTCTTGAGCTTTTGGATGCATTTGCTGATTTTGCACCGCCACCAAAATCCAGGGAAGCGGAGCAGCGTACCGTTCTGCCTGATGAGCCGAAATTCACTGGCTTTGTTTTTAAAGTCCAGGCTAACATGGATCCTGCGCACCGTGATCGGGTTGCCTTTGTTCGGGTTTGCTCAGGAAAATTTGATAAAGGCATGAAAATAAATCATGTCCGTATCGGTAAAAATATTCAGGTTGGTAATGCCATCACTTTTCAGGCAGCTAGTAGAAAAAATATCGAGGAAGCATACTCTGGCGATATTATTGGTTTGCACAATCACGGTACTATTCAGGTGGGAGACACATTTTCTCAGGGAGAGGTTTTAAAATTTGGTGGTATCCCTTATTTTGCGCCAGAATTGTTCAGGCGTGTGGTTCTTAAAGACCCTCTGCGCTCCAAAGCTTTGCAAAAAGGTTTGGTTCAGTTGACTGAAGAAGGAGCAACCCAGCTTTTTAAACCCTTAAAAAACAATAATTTGATTCTGGGTGCTGTTGGGGTCTTACAATTTGATGTGACCGCGCATCGTTTAAAGACTGAATATAATGTTGAGTGCGTGTATGACAATATTTCAATAACAACAGCGCGTTGGGTAACTGCCGATGACCCTGCCAAACTTGAGGAATTCAAGAAAAAAGCATTCGATAATTTGGCTGAAGATGGCGGTGGCTTTTTGGTTTATCTGGCAACTAGCCGGGTTAACCTGCAATTAACTGAGGAACGCTGGCCCGACATCAATTTTAGTGCAACACGTGAATTATAGGGAGGATAATTTGCTGGAAGAGAGATAAAGAGAGATACAAAGGCAATCAATAAAAATATTTCAGGGTACACAAAAAATGGATAGTTACATCGTAAGAAAAAAAACTATTGCCGCTTTGAATGGAAAAAAAAAGACTCATTTTCTAAATTCCAAAGCAAAAAGACTGGACAAATCGTTGGGTGATTTCACTGGACTGACTGGACTGGGGTTTCATCTGGTTGAAATTAAACCAGGTTGTGAATCATCAGAATATCATCGCCATTTATACGAAGATGAATGTGTTTATATTTTGCAAGGCGAAGCAACGGTAAGGATAGGCGATCACAAAAGAAAAGTCGGTGTCGGTGATTTTATCGGTTTTCGAGCCAATGGGATGGCCCATCAATTAATCAATGATGGCCATGTTATTCTTAAATACATCGTTATTGGTCAGCGACTTGACCATGATATTGTGGAATATCCTGAGAAAAGAAAGCGCTTGTTCCGAAAAAACGGACAGTCCGTTAATTTGGTCGATCTCAAGCGTGCTTGTAGCCAGGTAAAAAAAGACGTTGAACAAAGCATTTAAACGTAACTTTTGCGTTGCGCCTATGCTCGATTGGACTGATCGACACTGTCGTTTTTTTTACCGGATTATGTCGAAACATGCTGTTTTATATACCGAAATGGTGACTACTGGAGCTCTAATCTATGGAGACTGGAAGCGATTTTTACAATTTAATTCAGAGGAGCATCCAGTTGCTCTGCAATTAGGTGGCAGTGAACCGGCTGATTTGCAGACATGTGTAAAAATGGCAGAGGACTTTGGATATGATGAGGTGAATCTAAATATCGGCTGCCCCAGTGATCGAGTGCAAAATGGCCGTTTTGGTGCTTGTTTGATGGCTGAACCTGATCGAGTTGCTGATTGTGTTGCGGCGATGAAAGATGCGGTTTCAATTCCTGTAACCGTTAAATCACGAATTGGCATCGATGATCAGGATTCCTGCGCCGATTTGACAAGATTCGTTGCCATTGTGTCTAATGCTGGCTGCAAGACATTCATTATTCATGCCCGTAAAGCATGGCTGAACGGCCTGTCTCCAAAACAAAATCGGGAAATACCTCCATTGCGATACGACAGAGTTTTTCAAATCAAACAGGATTTTCCTGATCTGGAAATCATAATCAACGGCGGAATTGTGTCATTAGAGCAAGGCAAATCAATGCTGGAAACAGTTGACGGAGTGATGATTGGCCGTGAAGTTTATCAAAATCCTTTCCTGCTTGCTGATGTCGATCATGTTTTTTTTCAGGATACTGAAAAAGTCCATTCTCGAGTAGAAGTAGTTTTGCAATTAATTCCCTATATTCAAAAGCAACTTAAACAGGGGGTCCGATTAAACAGTATTTCAAGGCATATTCTGGGTCTTTTTCATGGTCAGCCTGGAGCAAAAAACTGGCGGCGCTGTATCAGTGAAAATGCCTGCAAACCTGGTGCTGATGAAAATGTTATTCTGGCAGCATTAAATTTTGTCCGGTGATACGTTATACTGGTCCGCTATTATTTTTTACAGAGATGAGTAAATGGAAGAATATTTTTCCAAGATTATTGAAGCAATTGGCGAAGATATAACCCGGGAAGGATTGGTTGACACCCCTAAACGGGCGGCTACTGCCTTCAAGTTTTTGAATGATGGTTATGAAAAAAATCTGGATGATGTGTTAAACGGAGCAATTTTTGAGGCGGATACCGAGGATATGGTCATCGTTAAAGACATTGAGCTATTTTCCTTGTGTGAGCATCATTTGTTGCCGTTTATTGGTAAATGCCATATTGCTTATTTGCCTAATGGCAAAGTTTTAGGTTTATCCAAACTGGCCCGGATTGTCGATATGTTTGCCAAACGACTCCAAATTCAGGAAAAATTGACCAAACAAATTGCTGATACGGTTTCTGAAGCTATAGGCGCAAAAGGAGTAGCCGTGGTTATTGAAGCTAAACATTTATGCATGATGATGCGCGGCGTGGAAAAACAAAATTCAGTCATGACTACATCTGTCATGTTGGGTCAATTCCGTGCCAGTAGCAGTACCCGGTCTGAGTTTTTAAGCCTGATTAGTCGATAAATTTGTGGTGGCCGGTCCAGCAACAACAATAACAAAAACAGGGGTGTTGCTGGTGAATTTGGGTTCGCCAGCGATGCCCACCCGGGCTGCCGTCAAACGTTATTTGAAAGATTTCCTATCTGATCCCCGGGTGGTTAATTTGCCTCGTGTTTTATGGTGGTTAATTTTACATTTTCTGGTATTGCCTTTTCGCTCAGGTAAATCAGCAAAATCCTACCGAAAAATTTGGACTGAACAAGGAGCGCCATTAATCTTATATACTCGCCAGTTAACTGAAAAACTTTCCTCGAACTTTAACGGTAAGTCCATCCATGTTGAAATGGCAATGCGTTACGGCCAACCAGAAATTGCCAAAAAACTAAAACTTTTCCAGCAGCAAGGCGTAACCAAACTAATCGTCGTTCCTTTATATCCTCAGTATTCATCAACAACAACGGCTTCTGTGTTTGATGTGATATCTGATTTTTATCGTCAGGAAAAATTTATCCCTGAGCTTCATTTTTTCAATGACTATCATCAAAATTTTCATTATATCAAGGCGATAACTGATAAAATTAAAGTGCAATGGTCACAAAAGGGAAAAGCAGGATTGCTGCTTATGTCATTTCATGGCTTGCCAGCAAAACTCTCGGAATGGGGGGATCCCTATGCTGAACAATGTCATCGCACTGCACAATTGATTGCCGAAAAACTGCAACTTACTGAAAATGAATGGAAAATTGTATTTCAGTCGCGATTTGGCAAAGCCGAATGGCTGCAGCCTTATTGTGTGGATACTCTGCTCGAGCTACCAGAACAGGGAATCAAAAGTGTAGATATTGTTTGCCCTGGTTTCGCCGTAGATTGCTTAGAAACTCTGGAAGAAATTAATATGACTAATAAGAAAATTTTTCTTGATGCAGGTGGGGAATCCTATCAGTATATCCCTGCGTTGAATGCAGATGCAAATCATGTAGAAATGCTAAAAAGCTTGGTTTCATCCAATATTTAGGTACAAAAATGTCCAGAGCATATCCTGAAAACTGCCCATTTTGTCGTTTAATGAGAAGTCTTGCTTTTACGGGGGTTGGAATGGGTTTGGGAGGAGGCGTGGCCTATTTGCTTGGCGCATCAAAAGAAAACATTATGATGTCGGGCATTTTTGTTGCTGCCGTTATTGTGTTTGGTCTGATGGGGAAAAAATAATGAAAAAAACCATCTTGCAAAATTGGACTGGAGAATGGCCTGAAATTCGATGCACTAAGCCTTTACCTACTGGTGAAGGCGTGATTGACGAAGCAACATTTAGAACGATAGAAGTTGATGAGCTTTTTGAAAATGTTAACCATGCCGAGACAATGGTCGGTCAATCCATTTTATATCGTTCCTTGTCGCGCCCGGCTGATAACCTTGAGCAGGTCAAGGAAAAACAAGAGGCCGTTAAAGAAATACAAAACAACCCAGAACTCCAGAGCAATTTACAGGGTCTTGTCAGTCATACAGCTGATGGTGAAAAAAACTTCTATTTATTGTTGTATGGCCAGTTTCTTGGCGCTATGGGTACTGCGCGCGAAGAAAATGAAATAGAAGGATTCGGCTATGTGCAATTTATAAGGGGTACACGGTTTTTACAGGAATTTGTTGCTCACGCGAAAGCCTTGCAAACCCCGGAAAGCACTTACTTAAAGCAGGTGCTGCAAAAAATTCATGGATTTTCAAGCAGCAGAAGTTTTGAGCTTGCAGTTGGACCTGCCTATATCTCTGAACAGGGAATCCAAAGTAAAACTGAGAGAAAAGGGAAATTTAATCCCGCGGTCATTTTTAGGCCTACACTATTTAAGCCATTGTTTATGCTATCGGTGTTCGCCATTATCTGGTTTTTCTTGAATATTTTCCCTAGCGACATGTTCAGTTTTTCTAAGGAATCAATTCCGGTTGCTTCAATTTTCTTCATCCCATTATTACTGGTTTATATCCCGGTTGTTGGAGGATTTGACCGGGATCATGCCATCATCCCCTTGCGAGATATTTTCAGACAATCCGAGGAGGTAGCCGAAGCCTTAGATGCCTTGGGTCAACTTGATGAATTATTGGCTTTTACCAAATACGCAGAAGCTTTTGGCAGTGAAATGGTATTACCCGAATTAATGACTGCTCCCCATCATAAGCTTGAATTGCAGAATGCCAAAAACCCAATTTTAGGGAAAGCCAATCCTGATTATGTCGGAAATGATCTGAGTTTGGATAAGGATCGGCTGATTTTTATTACTGGCCCGAATAGCGGTGGAAAAACGGCCTTTTGTAAAACCGTAACCCAAATACAATTGCTTACCCAAATTGGATGTTTTGTTCCTGCTGACCGTGCCGTTTTAACCGTAGCAGATAGAATTTTTTACCAGGCGCCAGAAATTAGTCACCTGGATGATGGAGAAGGGCGGTTCGGTACGGAACTGAAACGTACTAAAAACATTTTTTTAAGCTGCACAGCACAAAGTCTTGTAGTGCTTGATGAATTATCAGAGGGAACGACATTTGAGGAAAAAATGGCGACTTCGATCACTGTTCTTGAGGGTTTTGTCAAAAAAGGCTGTAGTACTTTACTAATTACCCATAATCATCAGTTAGTCGATCACTTTATTAATCAAAAAACAGGTCAGGCAAGGCAAGTAGAATTCAAGGGTGACGCACCAACCTATAGATTGATTAAAGGAATTTCCAGGGTTAGTCACGCAGAACGAATTGCAAAAAAAATCGGTTTTGCCAAAGCGGATATTGAAAAATATCTGAAAAGACAATAGCAAATTATTTTGTCTGAAAAACATACAAACATCTGCCCATAATCACACTATTTGTTTCAAGATTGTGACATTAGTCTTTTAATAGGCATTTAATCTTCTAGTGCATCGATAATTACTTTTTTTTGTACTAGCCTTAGTTAAAGTTATTAGTAGACTTTGATTGTCCATGATGCCTAAATTACTTCTAAGCAAAATATTTTTTGTATCCGGTATGTTTTTCAGCGGGTTGGCGAGTGCTGATGTATACAAATACGTCACCCATGACGGCCGTGTGTTTTTTTCAGATAGTCCTAAGCATTCTGGATATAAGCGGGTGATTAAAAGCAGAAAAATAACATCTAAAAAGGTAAGAAAACCCTACCGGGCTTTTAATAAAAACAAAAAAAAATTTGACCTGCTGATTAAAAAAATTGCATCAAAGCATAAAATCGACCCGAAATTATTACATGCTATTATTCGAGCAGAGTCTGCTTACAATCCTAATGCGGTTTCCAGAGTCGGTGCAGTTGGCTTGATGCAGCTCATGCCTGCCACTGCAAAACGTTACGGTGTAAAAAATCGCCGCAATCCGAAACAAAATATTACTGGTGGGACGCGTTATTTAAAGGATTTATTGAAAATGTTTAATTCCAATCTGAAATTAGCAGTAGCCGCTTATAATGCTGGAGAGAACGCGGTCATTAAATACCGAAATTCTATTCCTCCTTATCGGGAAACTCGTAATTATGTAAAAAAAGTTCTACGCTTTTATCAGCAAACCAGTTGAATATGAATCAGCAAACCATAGAGCTTTTTTCTCTTCCAGATACTTTTTTTCAGCTGAGTAAAATGCTGAATGATCCACGCTATTCCGTCGAAGATTTTGGCCATGTAATTAGTAAAGACCCAGCACTTAGCGTGAGGCTATTAAAAATCGTTAATAGCCCTTATTACGGTTTTCCATCTCGAATTGATACAATCAGTCGCGCAATAACTGTTGTTGGTATTGATGATTTGCAGAACTTGATTTTGGCCACATCTGTTGTTGACAATTTCGATAGTATTCCTGATGATTTGGCGGATATGACCAGCTTTTGGTTTCGTAGTGTTAATTGTGCAGTCATAGCAAAAATTTTAGCCGAAAAGTGCGCTGTTCTTCACGCTGAACGATTGTTTATAGCTGGTTTGTTACATGATATTGGTTCTTTGATTATCTATTCGCAGTTTCCTGATGAATCGAAAAAAATTCTGGAAAAATCAAATTATGACCGGCAGCAAATCGTTGCCTTGGAAAATCAAATGATTGGATTCAGCCACATT
Source organism: Methylomonas sp. (assembly GCA_026989395.1). Lineage (GTDB taxonomy): Bacteria > Pseudomonadota > Gammaproteobacteria > Methylococcales > Methylomonadaceae > JALSJK01. Next base: position 24,310 of record JALSJK010000135.1, on the reverse strand, counting down.
GATGTAGGTGCTGAATTACTAAGACATTGGGGGCTTCCAGACTCTTTGTCTGAAAGTGTCATGAATTACATGGAACCTGAAAAAGCAGGTCAATACAAATATGATGCCAGTATTTTAAATTTGGCAGCATTTTTGTGTGATTTGGTTACACCTTTTGAGAAAATTTCTGAAATCGTGGAAAAAATATCTAATCAGGTGTTATCGATACTTTCTATTAGTGAAGAGGATATTGAAGATGTATTGCTAAAAGCCGAGAAAGAATTATCTTTGGTATTTTCTATGCTGGTTCCAAATCAAAATTTTACTTAAAAAATTGCATTAATAACTACCTGAATCCGTGACTTCACTACGGCACAGGTGGCAAGTTCTTGATTCATCATGGATTGAAAAAAATGCCCGCTTAACCTGAGGGTGGAACTAAGATTTTTTCAAATTCCGTGCTAAACCAATTCAGGTATTTAAAACCTTTACTCCAAATTCCGCAAGCAAATCAATTAGTTTGATTATTGGCAACCCAATCAGTGAGTTGGGGTCATCGCCATCAATTTTTTTAATTAAAGCAATGCCTAACCCTTCTGATTTGAACGAGCCAGCGCAATGGTATGGCTTGTCTAAATCCACATAATTTTCTATTTCTGCCAATGATAAATCTCTAAACGTCACTGTACTACAATCTATATCCTTTTTGATCTTCCAAGTTTGTGAGTCAAAAACACAAATAGCGGTATAAAATTTTACGGTATTTCCAGCAATCATTTCTAATTGCTGGATCGAGTGTACCCGATTTCCAGGTTTGTTCAGCTGCTGTCCATTACAGTAGGCAACTTGGTCAGAGCCAATAATCAAATGTTGATTAAATTGTTGTTGCAGTGCCAATGCTTTTTCTTGTGCCAAACGTAATGCCTGTTGTTGCGGCGATTCATGGTTTTTTGCTGTCTCATCAATTTCTGGGGCAGCAGCAGTAAATTTTATATTGATTTTATTTAACAATTGTTGACGGTACTGCGAACTGGATGCCAAAATTATTCTTTTATCTTTGTTCATTTATAGTTTTTTAAATTGACCTGGCTAATAAATCCATATACTATTAGACAGTTATGTTAGATCGATTACCTAGATTCATTGATCCGCTACTTTATGCTGAAAGAGCAAGAGAGCTGGGGGGTGAAATTGAATTGAATCAATTTGAACGCTTGGAAGATATTCTAGCAAATCAAAATGGTAAGGTGATCATTGAATTGTCGTTTTACAAAGAAAAAAAACTTGCCTCTATTGTTGGAAAAATAAGCGCAAATTTAAATCTTGAATGCCAAAATTGCTTAAAAGTGATGTCATGGGATTGTCAAACCACATTTATGTTGGGTTTGGTGCAATCTCTGGATGAGGTAAATCGCTTACCTTCTGGCTATGAGCCATTGCTGGTTAAAAATCAAGAAAAAATTGCCCTATCTGCCATTATTGAGGAAGAGCTATTGTTGGCAATCCCGGAATATCCTAAACATGGACATAATTGTCTGGATATTGCTCAGTATGGCGATAAAGATGTAAGTATAGATATTGAAACGAAGCAATCTGACAACCCATTTGCAATTTTAGAAACTTTAAAAAAATCTGGAGATTAATTCATGGCTGTACAAAAAAGTAAGGTGACTCGCTCAAGACGAGGACAACGTCGCTCGCATGATTCTTTAACAAGTCAAACACTTTCACAAGATCCTTTAACAGGCGAAACACATTTGCGTCATCATGTTACCCCCGATGGCATGTATAAAGGCAGACAGATAATTCCTAGCAAAGAAGATTAATTTGCTGTCATTTGTCGTTTAGAGCTTGCTACAAGAAACGCAGTCAATAATCAAAAGGTTAATGAAAGTTTATTCAGTTAACTTTGCAAAGAATGCTATTTTATACTGCGTTTTTTCTTAAATTCTTGAACCTAGCAAGATTTTCCAGGCAGAACTCTCTGGCTATAAATCTATATTTTTCTGAGTAGATCCTAACGGTGCGTTTAATTATTGCTGTAGATGCAATGGGGGGTGACTTTGGTCCTGAAGTGACTATTCCCGCATCACTTAATTGCCTGAAAAAAAATGCAAATCTTTCTTTAATTTTAGTAGGGGATGAGCAGGTACTAAAAAGTTCCCTTGCTGACAAGACTGATGATTTTTCAGGAAGGTTAAGTATCCAACATGCCTCACAATGTGTCGAAATGCATGAATCACCTTCGAAAGCACTCAAAAACAAGAAAGATTCATCGATGCGTGTCGCCATTAATTTAGTCCGTGATGACAAAGCTGCAGCTTGTGTTAGTGCTGGAAATACCGGAGCTTTGATGGCAACGGCGCGGTTTGTTTTGAAAATGATTCCAGGGATTGATCGCCCGGCTATAATTTCCACTATTCCTTCAATCCATGGTCATACGCACGTTTTAGACCTTGGCGGTAATGTCGATTCTTCAGCCGAACAATTATTTCAGTTTGGAATTATGGGGGCTGAGGTTGTAAAAGCGGTCGATAACATTGATAATCCTGAAGTAGGTTTGCTCAATATTGGCGAAGAAGAGACTAAAGGCAATGAACAAGTCAAGGCTGCTTCAAAGTTAATGGAAAATTCTGATTTGAATTATATCGGCTATGTTGAGGGAAATTCACTTTGCGCGGGGAATGATGTTGATCTAATTGTGACCGATGGCTTTGTCGGCAATGTCGCGCTTAAAACAATTGAAGGTACTGCAACGATGATCAGTCAACTGATGAAAGAGGAATTTGGTAAAAATATTTTTACCAGATTGGCTGCGTTTTTTTCATTCCCGGTACTTAAGGCATTTAAAAATAGGATTGATCCTCGGCTTTATAATGGCGCTAGTTTTGTCGGTTTGCGAGGACTTGTCATTAAAAGTCATGGTGGCGCTGATTCCTTAGCATTTGAAACAGCCCTGCAATTGGCTGTTGTTGAAGCAGAAAAAAATGTAACTCAGAAAATCAGTGATAAAGTTGCTTCAATTCTGGCTGCTAGGAAAATCAAGTGAGTTTTTTTTCAAAAGTAATTGGAACCGGTGGCTATTTACCTGAACAGATCCGCACCAATGATGAAATTTCTCAAACAGTAGATACTTCTGACAGTTGGATTTTTGAACGAACTGGAATTAAAAGTCGACGAATTGCTGCTGAACATGAAACCGCATCCAGTATGGGAGAAATCGCTGCCCGTCAAGCAATAGAAGCGGCACAAATCGAACCCCGAGAAATCGATTTAATTATTGTCGCAACGGGAGCCGCTGATCGAATTTACCCCAGCACCGGATGTCTGATTCAGCATCGCCTGGGTGTTAAAGATTGTGTGGCATTTGATGTGCAGGCAGCATGCTCGGGTTCAATTTTTGCGCTCAGTATTGCTGATCAGTATATTAAATCTGGTGCAGCAAAAAAGGTGTTGGTTATTGGTAGCGAAATTTGCTCCCGTTTTGTGGACTGGCAAGATCGTGGAACCTGTATTTTATTTGGAGACGGCGCTGGCGCGGTTTTACTTGAACAATCAGAACAGCCAGGTATTCTGTCAACACATATTCATTCTGATGGTCGTTTTGAAGAATTACTAAATTTGCCTAACCCCCAGGCATTGGGGAATCCTGATCCGAAAGGATTTATCCAAATGCGTGGCAATGAAGTTTTTAAGGTGGCTGTTAATACGCTTGGAAACATCGTTGATGAGACACTGGCAGCAAATAACTTGGATAAATCTGATATTGACTGGCTGGTTCCTCATCAAGCTAATACGCGTATTATTGCTGCAACGGCCAAAAAATTAAAAATGTCCCTGGATCAAGTGATTCTGACACTACAGGAACAAGGAAACACCTCTTCTGCTTCCGTGTTACTTGCATTTAATGAAGGCATTCGCGATGGCCGCATTCAAAAAAATCAGTTAGTACTACTTGAAGCTTTTGGCGCCGGTTTTACCTGGGGTTCGGCATTAATAAGACTTTAGTTTTGAACAATCAAGAAAACCTTAAACCTTAATATGAGTGACAAAAATTATAACTTGGCCTTTGTTTTCCCTGGTCAAGGATCACAATCAGTTGCCATGCTGAACGATTTATCGGAAGCATATCCAATTATAAAACAGACATTTGAACGAGCTTCCGATGTTCTTGGCAAAAACCTATGGAACCTTGCATCAGAAGGACCGGCTGATCAGCTAAATCAAACTCAAAATACGCAACCGGTAATGCTTACCTCTGGTTTTGCTATTTGGCAACTCTGGCGTGAAAATTCTTCTATAAAACCCGCCTGGATGGCAGGTCATAGCTTGGGCGAGTATACAGCTTTGGTTTGCTCTAATGCAATGAAATTTGAGGATGCAGTCAAGTTGGTTGCTGATAGAGGCCAATACATGCAGGAAGCAGTTTTAGAAACAGGCGGAGCAATGGCTGCAATTTTAGGACTGGATGATCCGAAAGTAATTGAAATTTGCAACGCATCGGGACACGGACAAGTTGTTTCGGCAGTAAATTTTAATTCACCCGGACAGGTTGTTATCGCAGGAGATTCTGATGCCGTTGAAAGAGCATTGATTGCCGCAAAAGAAGCTGGGGCCAAACGTGCTGTGAAATTACCCGTTAGTGTTCCATCCCATTGTTCATTAATGAAGCCTGCAGCAGAAAAGCTGGAACAACGATTACATGAGATAGAAATTGAATCACCGGATGTTACCTTGATACATAATGTTGATGTGGCCTCCCATAATGCTCCTGATGTCATTCGTAATGCTTTGGCAGAACAACTTTATAAACCCGTACGATGGGTAGATACGATTAAATTTATGCATGAACAAGGAGTTAACCAATTTGTAGAATGCGGGCCTGGTAAAGTTCTGATGGGTTTAAACAAGCGTATTGCGAAGAATGCCGATCATTTCTCAATTTTTAATTCAGAGACTTTAGAAAACGTTTTGGAGCACATCAATGGATAAACAAGTTGCTTTAGTTACCGGTGCAAGCCGTGGTATTGGCAGAGCAATCACCGAAAGATTAGCAAATGACGGTTTTTTTGTTATAGGCACTGCTACCTCAGAATCAGGTGCCGATTCAATTTCCAGTTATTTGGGTAAGAATGGAATTGGAATGAAACTTAATGTTGCAGTTCCTGAATCAATTAATCAGGTGATTAAGGATATCGGTGAAAAGTTTAAAGCCCCGATTGTGTTGGTCAATAACGCTGGAATCACTAGGGATAACCTGTTGATGCGGATGAAAGATGATGAATGGGATGAAATCATCAATACCAATCTGAGTTCTGTTTTTAGAATGAGCAAAGCCGTTCTGCGCGGCATGATGAAAGCCAAAACTGGTCGTATTATCAATATTTCGTCTGTTGTTGGCTCTACAGGAAATGCCGGGCAAGCCAATTATGCAGCCGCCAAGGCTGGAATGGTTGGTTTTGCAAAATCCATGGCTAAAGAAGTGGGTTCCCGTAATATCACAGTCAATACTGTAGCGCCTGGCTTTATAGATACTGATATGACTCGTGATTTGCCTGAACAGAACAAGCAATCCCTTCTCAGCGCAATACCTCTGGCTCGTCTTGGAAATACTGATGAAATTGCACATGCTGTTTCTTTTTTGGCTTCCGAGGGAGCGGCTTATATCACCGGCGAAACCTTGCATGTTAATGGCGGGATGTATATGGCTTAAGGCTTATCATTATCTGTGATTGAATACTTGTGGTTTTTAATTAATTTCAAGTATAATTCGCCAACCGTTTGGAATTTCCGATTGGTTATTTACAAATAAACTATTATTATGAATTCTTGTTTGTATTTTGAATAACTTCTAAGCAAGCATTAATTGAGGAAAAAAAATTATGAGTGACGTTGAAGAACGTGTAAAAAAAATTGTTGCTGAGCAACTGGGTGTAAAAGAGGATATTGCAAATGAAGCCTCTTTCGTTGATGATCTGGGTGCTGATTCCCTTGATACTGTTGAATTGGTAATGGCGCTAGAAGAAGAATTCGAATGTGAAATTCCAGATGATGAAGCAGAAAAAATTACCACTGTACAACAAGCAATCGATTACGTAAAAAATAACGCGTAAGCTTCTTATCCTTAGTGGATGGATATTATTCATCCACTATGTCACGATCCAAATACAAGGTACCCCAAATTGAGCACACGTCGAGTTGTAATAACTGGATTAGGCGCTATTACGCCTTTAGCTAATACCGTTTCTGAAACCTGGGATGGCATTATTAATGGGAAAAGTGGTATAAGCAATATCGATTCTTTTGATATTTCCCCTTTTGCAACAAGATTTGGCGGGGTTATCAGAAATCTGGATATTAGCCAATACATTCCTGTCAAAGATGCGAAACGCATGGACGGCTTTATTCATTATGGGATTGCTGCGGGTTGTCAGGCAATTGATGATTCAGGTCTTGAAATTACTGAGCAAAATGCAGAACGTATAGGGGTTGCTATTGGTGCCGGAATAGGCGGTGTTACCGGCATTGAAGAATGTTATGCCACTTACGAAAAGAGTGGCCCAAGACGAATCTCCCCGTTTTTTGTTCCTGGGAATATCATTAATATGATTTCCGGAAATCTATCAATCAAATACGGATTAAAAGGACCCAATTTCGCCATTGTGACAGCCTGTACAACTGGCACACATAATATTGGCGATGCGGCCAGACTAATCAAATATGGTGATGCGGATGTCATGGTTGCTGGTGGAGCTGAACGTTGCACCACCTCACCGACAGCAATGGGCGGCTTTATTTCTGCTAAAGCCTTGTCACGCCGTAATGATGATCCCGAAGCAGCAAGTCGTCCTTGGGATAATGACCGCGACGGCTTTGTTTTGAGTGATGGAGCAGGCGTAGTCGTTCTCGAAGAATTAGAACACGCAAAAGCGCGTGGTGCAAAGGTTTATGCTGAAATTGTTGGTTATGGGATGAGCGCTGATGCTTATCACATGACTTCACCCTCTGAAGGAGGAGAGGGAGCTGCACGATGCATGAAAAATGCGCTACGGGATGCTCAATTAAACCCGGCTGATGTAGATTATATTAACGCTCATGGCACATCAACGCCTGCAGGAGATATTTGTGAAACACAAGGAATGAAAGCTGCATTAGGGGATCATGCCTATAAAGTAGCAATTAGCTCGACAAAATCCATGATTGGCCACATGCTCGGTGCTGCTGGCGGAATTGAAGCGGTTTTTTCGGCATTAGCAATTGAAAAACAAATTGCCCCGCCAACGATTAACCTGGAAAACCCTGATCCTGCATGCGATCTGGATTATGTGCCTAATACAGCAAGGGAAATGAAAATTGATATTGCTATATCCAATTCATTTGGTTTTGGTGGTACCAATGGAACATTGGTTTTCAAAAAGTTTTCATAAAAAACAGTGCCATTGATAGTTTATGATACTGATCAATGGCAAAAAGACTTCCCAACTGGAACTATCTGACCGAGGCTTTCATTATGGGGATGGTCTTTTTGAAACCATTGAGGTGATTAATGGCCACTGTGTATTCTTAAAGTTACATTTGGAGCGTTTAGCACAAGGCTGTGAAACACTGGAGATTCCTTTTAAATCATTCGATTTACTGAGAGAAGAAATAAAAACTCTTACTCACCATCAACGTCATGCAGTTTTAAAAATTATCGTAACTCGTGGATCAGGTGGCAGAGGGTATCAACAACCGACTAAAATCAACCCAACCAGGGTTGTCTTATTATATCCATTTCCTGATTTTCCTGACGTTTTTAAAACTGAAGGCATAAAATTACGATTTTGCGCAAACAGACTGGGATTAAATCCACGTTTGGCAGGAATAAAACATCTTAATCGTCTTGACCAGGTTTTAGCGCGTGCTGAATGGCACTCGGCTGATTATCAGGAGGGATTAATGCTGGATATTAATAATAATGTCATGGAAGGTACGATGAGCAACCTGTTTATTGTAAAAAAAAATCATCTATATACCCCAAAGCTGAATATGTGCGGGATAAAAGGAATTATTCGACAGCTTGTTTTTCTGGCAGCGCAAGACTTGGGTATTAATTTGACTGAAACTGACCTGAGCAAGCAGCAGTGCCTTGAAGCCGATGAATTATTTTTGACGAATTCAGTTATTAATCTCTGGCCCGTCAGTCAGCTTGTGGAAAAAAGCTATCGACCCGGCGCGATCACCCAAAAAATTCAACGTTGGCTTGAAGACTTTAAAACCCAGGATTTATGTCAAATTTCGTAAAAATCATCAGCATCATTTTAATAGTCTTCTGTGCGATTGCAGGCTGGACATTTATCGATTACCAACGTTTTCTAAAAAAACCAGTCATTGATCAACAATCAATTTTGTTAGAAATTGAAAAAGGTCAATCTTTTCGACAAATAACCGACAAACTAAGACAAAAGGGCGTGGCTATTAAACCTGTTTGGTTCAGGCTGTTGGCTTATCAGAAAAACCTTACCCAAAAAATTAAAACAGGTGAATTTGTTTTAAATCCAGGAATAACCCCAACTGAACTATTAGCTATTTTGGTTGCTGGCAAGAGCAAGCAATATGCAATTACTTTTCCAGAGGGCTGGACTTTTACCCAAATCAGACATGAAATAGAAAAGGCCTCTAATATCAAACAAACTCTTAAGGGGCTTGATGAAAAAACTGTTTTAAAACAAATTGGGGCAAAGGAAGATCATCCTGAAGGATTATTTTTTCCAGATACGTATTATTTTGAAAAAAACATGACTGATGTTGCTTTGTTAAAACGCGCTTACCAGAAAATGCATCAAGTCCTTGAACAGGAATGGCAAAATCGAGAAAAAAACCTACCTTTGAAAAGTGCTTATGAAGCTTTAATTTTGGCATCAATTATTGAAAAGGAAACCGGCAAAGTTTCCGAGCGGCCTACCATTGCAGGCGTTTTTATTCGCAGGCTTCGTAAAGGCATGTTGCTTCAAACTGATCCCACCGTTATTTACGGAATGGGCAAAGCATACAAAGGTAATATTCGTTATAAAGATTTAAAAAAACCGACACCTTATAATACCTACGTTATTAAAGGATTACCGCCAACGCCAATTGCTATGCCAGGAAAAGCTGCTATCCATGCCGCACTTCATCCTGAACCAGGCGATAGTCTGTATTTTGTTTCCCGTGGTGACGGCTCCCATGTTTTTTCTGCAACTCTCAGCAAACATAATAAGGCTGTTAATATCTACCAAAGGAAAAAATAATGGCTGGCAAATTTATTACTTTAGAAGGCGGGGAAGGGGTTGGTAAAACTACAAATATTGAATTTATTAAAGAATATTTTCTGCAACTTAATATTCCTGTTGTAGTAACTCGTGAACCAGGCGGCACACCCATTGCCGAAACACTTCGGAAAATATTACTAGCCAAGCACGAAGAAACCATTTCCGGGCAAACAGAATTATTGTTAATGTTTGCTGCACGTTCACAACATCTTTCTGAAGTGATTTACCCAAATCTAAAAAAGGGAAACTGGGTACTTTGTGATCGTTTCACAGATGCCACTTATGCCTATCAAGGTGGGGGTAGAAAAGTTGCTGACAATAAAATTGCCTGTCTAGAAAATCTGGTGCAAGGGGATTTCAGGCCTGATTTAACGCTATTGCTTGATGCCCCTGTCGAAGTAGGATTGGTTCGTGCTAAAACGAGAAATGAGCTTGATCGTTTTGAGATGGAACAAATCGATTTTTTTAAATCAGTCAGAGAAACATACCTGAACAGAGCTAAACAATATCCAGAAAGAATCAAAATCATTCAGGCAGATCAAGTTCTTGAACAAGTACAAAAACAAATCGCCGAACAACTTGAACAAATTGTCAAAGGTAATGACTAGTAACAAAGATCTCTACTCCTGGTTACATGGCTCCTGGTCTCAGCTTGCGGCTTATCTTGCGCAACAGCGAATTCCCCAGTCACTGTTAATTACTGGGAAAAAGGGATTGGGAAAACAACAATTAGCTCAGAATTTTGTAAAAGCTTTGTTATGTGAACAAAGATCAATAGAGTCACTTGCTTGTGGCCATTGTTCAAGTTGTCAATTATTTAATGCAAATACCCATCCAGATTTTACTGTCATTCAGCCTGAGGAAGCTGGAAAAAGTATTACTATTAGTCAAATTCGAGGGCTGACTGATTTTTTATTGCTATCATCACAATTTAATAGTTATCGTGCGCTGATCATCAATGATGCCCATCGTTTAACTCATGCCGCTGCCAACAGTTTTTTGAAAAGCCTTGAAGAACCAGTAGAAAAAACCTGTATTATTCTTATTTCTGATATGCCCACAGCATTACCAGCAACTATTCGCAGCCGCTGCCAAAAGCTTTTTGTTGAAGCTCCTGACTCCGAAGTTGCAAAGCAATGGCTACAACAGCAGCAGATTTCAGAAGATCTTGATATTTTGCTCAATATGGCACATGGTGTGCCGTTGACAGCCCAGCAATATGCAAATGAAGGGATTTTGGCAAGCAGGAAGTCATGTTTTAATGATTGGTTAAAAATTTCTCGGCAGCAAGTCAGCCCTGTTTTTATCGCCGAGCAATGGCAGAAAGTTTCTGATTCCCTGATATTATTTTGGATGACAACCTGGGTAACGGACACTTTAAAATGTTATTTTAATCAAAATCCTGATAAATGCTACAATCCAGATTTCAAGCCTTCCTTGCAAGAACTGGCGCAACGACTAGAATTGAAAAGGCTCTTCAAATTTTATGATTTATTGTTAAGACAAAAAAAACGTCTTTCCAGTCAATTAAACAAACAATTAATTTTTGAAGAAATTTTAATCAATTGGGCACGACTCAGTAGAAAATAATTATGGCAGAAGCTCCAGCAAAACAAGGCATATTATCCCTTTCCATCAAAGACAAAAACGCATTATATGCCGCCTATATGCCTTTTGTTATTAATGGCGGCTTGTTTATCCCAACAAATAGAGAATATGACATGGGCGATGAAGTGTTTATGTTACTCAGTTTGATGGAAGAAACTGAACGCATTCCAATAGCGGGTAAAATTATCTGGAAAACGCCTCCAGGCTCTGAAGGCTACCGTGCAACTGGGATTGGCGTACAATTTAGTGACCAGGACGGCGGCACAGCCAGAAATAAAATTGAAACCTATCTGGCTGGTGCATTGGAATCGTCACGCTCAACACATACGATGTAATTTTAGGACAAAATGTTTATTGATTCCCATTGCCATCTTGATCGAATTGATCTAAAACCTTATCAAGATGATTTTTCCTGTTTTATGACTGAAGCAGCCAGCTGCCAGATTGAGCATTTGCTGTGCATCAGTATTGATATGGAATCATTTCCTGAAATGCGTCAGATGGTCTCAAACTATGACAATATTTCTTTAACGGTTGGAGTCCATCCAAACGTGACGGATGGACATGAACCAGACTCAGCTGAATTGATTGACATTGCCCAGGATCCAAAAATTGTTGGAATAGGGGAGACTGGACTCGATTATTTTCGTAGTGAAGGGGATTTAGCATGGCAACATGAGCGTTTCAGGGTGCATATTGATGCTGCAAAACAACTCAAAAAGCCTCTGATTATTCATACTCGCGCAGCCAAACAAGATACACTCAAAATTTTGGCTGAAGAACATGCCGAAGAAGCTGGTGGAGTTATCCATTGTTTTACCGAAGACTGGGAATTTGCAAAAAAGGCAATGGATCTAAATTTTTACATCTCATTTTCCGGGATTGTTACTTTTAAAAATGCGCAGGAAATTAAAGAAGCGGCAAAAAAGATACCAAGCGACAGATTTTTAATTGAAACTGATTCTCCATATCTGGCACCAGTTCCCTTTCGAGGTAAGCCCAATTACCCGACTTATGTAAAATTTGTCGCAGAACACCTCGCTGAATTAAGAAATACTAGTATCAACGAAATTGCCAAGCAAAGCCGGGAAAATTTCTATCGGTTATTTCAAATTCAAAATTGACTGACGTCCAGAAAATTTACTAGGGCTGTCGGGCTAAGGAGTTCGAAGCGAAGCAAGTGGGAAATTGAGCGCTTTTTTTAATCTTTTGGAGCGCCTAGTCGTACTAGGCAACGAAAGAGACCAGAAAAAAAGATAATTCCCCATTGTTGCAGTAAAATCCTTAACCAGACAGTCTCCTAGATGAAAAAGAGCTAACTTATTATCATTTTGTTCCTGAAACAACAAATACATTCATAGAACAAAAAAAGTAGCCTTGTTCATTGCGATTTTGCAATTGCTCCCGCCACTTGGCTAGTTCCTGTTTGCTAATGGCGTTGGCAGACAAAGCCTGTTCTTCAATATATTCTAACCTTACCAAATCGCTAAATGCGGACAAATCTGTCGTGAAAATCGGGAAAATCTTGATATCAATTTCTGAAAACCCTGTGCTTCGGAAAAACCTGAATAGGCTACGGCCTGCATAACCACTAGCCATGATTTTATCTCGATGATATTGGAATATTTTTTTTTCGGTTCCAACTGTATCACAATCAATAGATAAGCTGCTCCAGTCTGATTCAGCTACGACTACCCGCCCATTGGTTTTAGTGATGCGATGCATTTCTTGCAGGGTAGCCAAAGGATTCTGCAAATGCATAAAAACCCTTTCGCTTCGGCAACTGTCAAAACAATTATTGTCAAAGGGCAGGGAAGTGACATCATTAACATGAAATTTAACCCTTTCAGTAATATTTTCTGATTCAGCCAATGATTTGGCTTCAGTGATCATTTGGGCGTCATGGTCAATACCGACGGCCAGACCTCTCGGCCCAACCTGTTTTGCAAGTTGTAAAACATCTATACCCGGACCACAGCCAACATCAAGTACACAGTTTCCAGCATCAATCGCCATCATTTCATAACTGTATGCTTTGATAGCTTTAAAAGTCTGAGCTGCTTGTTCGAGATATTTTTTGTTGACATAACCTTGATTATTATTCATATGACATTTCCTCAGAAAAAATTTTTTTTTGATCTACACTTCAAAGTGTAGATCAATTTTTTTGAACTACGTCATATTTTTTAAATAAAATTAAAAAGAGGGGAACTTTATGCTTAATCATTATAAAAAATATTTTTATACCGTGGCTGCTGATACGCCCGAATTAAAAAAATTAGCTTATCAGCTTCGATATCAGGTTTATGCAGATAAGTATGGTGATGATGTTTTCAAGGATAACGATGACAGTAAAATTGAGACTGACGATTATGATGATTATGCCTTGCATGGTTTGTTATTTCATCGGCCGACTGATGCATTAATAGGGTGTATACGGGTTGTTCCCTTTAATGAAAATCGCCATAAACATCTTCCATTGGAAAAAATCACCACTCAATTTGATTCACAAATCATTTCACCATCCGATTTACGGACTCCGTGGGTTGGTGAAGTTTCGAGAATGGCGATCGAGTCATCGTTCCGCCGCCGAGCGTATGACATCACTTTTCAACTCAGAGATAATGTTAGTGGCGGTATAAAAAATAAACGCCTTAAAATCAACTATCTGCCTTTATGTTTAACCTTGATAGGCATTAACTTGTGCAAGGAAGCAAATCTGGATTTTTCAGTTGCGTTAATGGAACCCAAATTAGCGAAATTACTTTCCATGTTTGGTGTTCAATTAACAAAAATGGGAGAAATTGTTGATTTTCATGGCTCACGAGCTCCTTATAAAATGCTGCCGGATGCCTCCTATAACCACTTAAGACCAGAGTCACAAGAACTCTATCATCTTATAGGCCAGGAATTAAATGTTACCCACACTGTTCCGCAATGGCCAATGCCTGATCCAGTTCAGCAACCGAATTATAGAAATGCGGGGAAAAACGAATTCCTCCCGCTCGCAGTGCGCACATAACATCATTTTTTTGTAGATGTAGGAATAATTGTTTATTAGGAATCTGTTTATGGCCAAATAATACAATCCCTGATTTTAAAGGACTTGTTGAACCTGAAAGGAGTGTTAGCGACTTTGATGCCTTGATTTTTTTAACTAAGTAATCCGCATTAGCTAATACTTTTTGCTCAATTTTTGTCATGCTGATTCCGAGCAAGATTTCAAGACTTGCAGAAAGCGCATGAATGCCCAACATATTGGGGCTACCACATTCAAAACGACGAGCCGTAGGATGAATTTCCCAGGGTTGGTTTTCATAGCCGTGTATGTCTTTAAGCATATGCCAGCCGTACTGAGTCAGCCGGAGCATATCTCTAGACTTTGGTGTGGAGTAAAAAAAACCTAAACCTTCAGGTCCTAGCATCCATTTATGACCATCTGCCATTACAAAATCCGCCTGATACTCCTGAACATCAAATTCTAAAGCGCCGATACTTTGAATAGCATCGATACAAAAAAGAATATCCCGTTTTTTACAGAATTCGCCGATAATTTGTAAGTTTGTTCTGAAACCGCTGGAAAATTGAACAGAGCTGATAGTGATTAATCGTGTTTTTTGATCAACTAAATCAAACAGTGCTAGCTCAGGAGATGAATTTGAAGAGAGGTCTGCTTCTCTAAATTCTACGCCCTGATGGCATAATGACTGCCATGGAATTCGATTAGAAGGAAATTCTTCACGACTGGAAACTATGTTGTCACCATTTTTCCAATGCAATCCATAAGCAACGAAAGATAAAGCCTCAGATGTGTTTTTCACTAAAGCGACATCATCGCTTGAAGGCGCATTAATTAAAGATTTTATCTGATGCCTTAATTCTGTTTGTTTTTGTAACCAGTCCAGATAAAATTTGCTCCCATATTGTGCATTTTGTTTAGCAAAATTAAGCACAGCTTCAGAAGTTCTAATGGGCCAAGGCGAGACAGCCGCATGATTAAGATAAATAAGTTTGTCGGAAAGCTCAAATAACGATCGGTATTGTTGATTCATGAAGAAAAAATACATGAATTAAAAATGATTGGCAAACAGAATAAATTTACTTCGCATAATGTATATTATGTTAAATTATAAACATTATTTCCAATAACGCCTTCAGGTATACTTGTCATCTATGGTTACATAAAGTTTTTACAATCACCCTTCATGATTTTATGGCTAGTAACGAAACTTTAAAAATACGCAGAATTGGAATTGATACTTATCACGAAAATGTTGCTTATCTGAATCGTGATTGTGAGTTATATCGAGCCGAGGGATTTCAGGCTTTATCGAAAATAAAAATAAGTTCAGATGGTCATCGAGTGCTTGCGGTACTCAATGTCGTCGATGATCACTCAATCGTTAATTCTGATGAACTTGGTTTGTCAGAACAAGCATTTAGTCAATTGAATATTGAAGCAGGAAGTTCTGTTACTGTTGATCATGCCGAACCTCCGAAATCCATGGATGCGGTCCGAAGAAAAATCAATGGCGAGCGATTATCGGAGCAAGATTTTATTGATATCGCAACCGACATCGTCGAAAGCCGCTATTCCAAAATGGAAATGGCTGCATTTTTAGTTGCTACCGGTCAAAATAACCTTGATCGCGATGAATTACTATTTCTTACCAAAGCCATGTTGTTTTCAGGCGAACGCATGAACTGGCATGAATCGTTAGTCGCTGATAAACACTGCATTGGCGGTATTCCTGGAAATAGAACATCAATGCTTGTGGTACCCATTGTTGCTGCACACGGCATGCTGATTCCCAAAACATCCAGCAGAGCCATCACCTCCCCTTCCGGTACTGCGGATACCATGGAATTAATTGCCAAGGTTGATTTGGCTCCGGAAAAGCTTCTTGAAATTGTCCAACAAGAAAGGGGTTGTCTTGCTTGGGGAGGAACAGCAAAATTAGCGCCTGTTGATGATATGTTGATTTCCGTTGAACGGCCGTTAGGGATTGACTCACAAGGCCAGATGGTAGCTTCGATTTTATCAAAAAAATTAGCGGCAGGTTCTACACACTTATTGATTGATATTCCGGTTGGTCCTACGGCCAAAGTCAGACACATGCGGCAAGCTTTGGCATTACGAAAATTATTTGAATA
Organism: Methylomonas sp.; assembly: GCA_026989395.1. Lineage (GTDB taxonomy): Bacteria > Pseudomonadota > Gammaproteobacteria > Methylococcales > Methylomonadaceae > JALSJK01. The sequence continues at coordinate 8,279 of JALSJK010000135.1, read as the reverse complement.
TGTTGGAGATCAGCTGAATATTCACCTGGAAGTTATTATAACCGATGGTCGTCAACCCATAGGAAGAGGTATTGGTCCAGCTCTAGAAGCCCGAGATGTTATGCAGGTTCTAGAAAATGACCCAGCCGCTCCTTTTGAACTAAGACAAAAATCTTTGCAGCTTGCAGGAAGAATTATCGAATTTGATCCAGATGTCCGAGGCGGACAAGGTTACGCCATCGCCAGGGATATTCTGGATTCTGGTCGAGCTTTGGCAAAAATGAAAGCCATTGTGAAAGCTCAGGGCGAAAAAATTATTGACCTTACTCCTGGCAAGCTCAACTATCAAGTTATTGCAGAAAAAGCTGGTATTGTGGCAAATATTGATAATTTACAAATGGCCAAAATCGCCAGAATTGCCGGTGCACCGATGGATAAAAAAGCAGGTGTTGATATAGTTAAAAAACTTGGGGATGCTGTTGAAAAAGGCGAGGTTTTATACAAAATATTTGCTGAATTCCCATCAGATTTTAAATTTTCCACAACATTGGCTAGCCAAAACAATGGCTACACAATTGGAACGAAAGAACAAATTCTTGAATCATTTGTCCCCTATTAATCTTGGATATTGAAAATGTTAATACTCGCTTTTCCAGATTATTTACCGCAGGCCAAACGGCTGGCTGCTCGCCTTGAAGTAAAATTAAAAGAGATTTCAATCCACCATTTTCCTGATCAGGAAAGCCTGGTAAGACTCCCTACAGATATTCCAGAACATGTTCTATTTGTTCGAAGTCTTAATCAACCAAATGAAAAACTGGTGGAATTACTATTTGCGGCAAAAACTGCCCGAAGATTAGGAGCCAAGCGCATTACACTCATTGCGCCCTATTTGTGTTATATGCGGCAGGATATTGAAAACCATCCGGGTGAAGCTATAAGTCAGCAAATTATTGGCAAATGGTTTGCTGATTTATTTGATGATTTGATAACTGTTGATCCCCACTTGCATCGTATTTCATCGTTAGATGAAGCTTTTCCGATGAAAAATGCGATTGCTTTATCTGCCCGTCCAGTTATTACCGCCCTGCTCCAGAAAAAATTTGATCATGCTATTCTTATAGGGCCGGATAGTGAATCAAAACAGTGGGTTGCCAGTCTTGCTGAGAAAATCGGCTTTGATTATGGTATTGCGAGCAAAATTCGTCAAGGCGATAAACAAGTGAAGATAAGCCTCCCGAAAACCGATTTTCAAAACCAAACAATTGTTATTGTAGACGACATGGCGAGTACAGGAAGAACAATTTCAGAAACGACCAAGCTGCTACGCTCTCAAGGAGCCACTGATATTTTTGCAGTCGTAACACACCCGTTATTTTTCAATGATGCAGAGCAATTACTGAGGCAATCTGGGATAAAAGCTATTTGGAGTACTGATAGCATCACTCACCCAACGACAATTATGTATCTCGATGAATTGCTGGCCGAAGCAATCAAAAAAATTTGTTGAATTAATAGTCTGTTGCTTCGGCATACAATCAAAGATTTCGGTGAGGTGCATTACCACAAGCCATAGAAATAGCTATACCTATACTTCGCTTACTCGCATTTAGAAATTTAGCTTTTGCCGATAATGTTTATTATTTCACACCTCTGATTACATGACTAAACTATACTCAGTGATATTTCTTCAAATTCTTTTTTTATGTCAAATCAACAACAATACCAAACATTAAAAAGCTTACTCAGTCATAATGAGTTTAAAGAAAATATTCACTGGAAAATTAAACATTTATCCGCTAATCAAACAGTCATTGTAGAAGGAGAATCGCATCAGCAAATTTTCGTTGTTTTAGAAGGTTGTCTAATGGTGTCTGGCGATATAGAAATATCTGATAGGAAACGTATTTCTCCGGGATTATATAAACTTAAGGAAGGAGAAGAGTTTGGGCATTTTTGTTTTTTCGATGATCATCCACATTGTGCAACAGTCAAAACCCTCTCCGCGTGTAAATTAGCCATTGTTGATGTCACCAAACTAAAATTTTTCTTTGAAAAACACCCAGAAATCGGCTACTTGATTGTTCAAAGCTGGATGACAGCTTTATTACCGAGGCTTCGAGAAGGAAATAAACGTATCGTTAATTTACTGGGCTGGGGTTTAAAGGCCCACAATATAGATAAAGAACTCGCTTGATTTTCAGTAAAACAAGAGCTTCTTTCGGTTATGGAAGTTCTTGTTTTTTACCTGGTCATTTCTGACAATAGCACCATTTGAGCCTGAAAAGGCTTTTCTCCCTTTGGCTGCATTTGCTGATAACTACCATCATTTTGTAATATCCAGGCTTGGGAGTCGTCTTTAAGATAACAGTCCAGATCATACATAATCCGTTCACGGAGCTTGGGGTTTTCGATAGGAAAACATGTTTCTACACGACTAAACATATTTCGATTCATTAAATCTGCACTCGCACAATAAATTTCTGGATTACCATCATTTTCAAAAACATAAACTCTCGTATGTTCGAGAAATCGTCCAATAATGGAACGTACTTCAATTTTTTCTGATACCCCAGGTATTTCAGGTTTTAAGCAACAAATTCCTCGAACTATCAATTTTATTTCAACTCCTGCTTGCGATGCCCGGTACAACGCCTGAATTGTTTGGTCTTCAACGATTGCATTTACTTTGATAATAATTCGAGCAGGTTTTCCAAGTTTGGCGTTTTTAGCTTCTCTTTCAATTTTTTCGATTAGCCCTTTATGTAAAGTAAAAGGTGATTGCAGAAGTTTATTCAAACGAGTGACCTTTCCCAAACTCGTTAACTGAACAAAGATTTTTCGAACATCCTCACCCAATTCCTTATTACAAGAAAAAAGACCGTAATCAGTATAGAGCCGGGCAGTTTTAGAATGATAATTTCCGGTTCCCAAATGGATGTAATTTCGTAATTTCTTGCCCTCTTTGCGCAGTACCAGACACATTTTTGCATGGGTTTTATAACCCACTACACCATAAACCACATGAACAGCAGCATCTTGCAAACGCTCAGCCAAATCAATATTTGCCTGCTCATCAAAACGAGCGCGCAGTTCAATAACCACCGTAACTTCTTTACCTTCGCGGGCTGCTTTTACCAAAGCCGCAACAATGGCTGAATCAGTTCCGGTCCGATACAGGGTTTGTTTAATCGCCAAAACATTTGGATCCACTGCTGCCTGACGCACAAATTCTATGACTGGCGTGAAGGATTCAAAAGGGTGATGCAATAAAATATCCTGCTTTTTGATAGCATCAAAGATATTTTTGTTTTTAGCAAGAATTGATGGTATCGAGGGCTTAAAAGGTTGGAATTTCAAATCAGGACGGTCAATTAAACTATATATTGCCTGCAATCGATTCAAATTTACCGGACCATTAACTCTAAAAACCCGTTCCTTGTTCATAGCAAACAAGGATCGCAAAAATTCAGTGGTATCTTCAGGACAATTGGCATCAATTTCCAATCTGACTTCATCACCATAATTACGCATAGCGAGCTTTCCCTCGAGGGCATCCAGTAAATCATCAATGGCTTCATCATCCACAAATAAATCACTGTTACGAGTAACACGAAATTGGTAACAGCCTTTTACTGTCATACCCGTAAATAATTCATCAACAAATTCGTGAATAATTGATGATAAAAAAACAAAATCATGCGGTCCGCAATCAGTTAAATCTTCCGGCAGTTGAATAATTCTGGGTAATGCCCGGGGAGCTTGTAAAATTGCTCTGCCACTGTTACGACCAAAAGCATCCTTGCCGGTTAAAGAAATAATAAAAGTTAAACTTTTATTTAATATTCGCGGGAAAGGATGCGCTGAGTCCAGGCCAACAGGGGTTAAAATCGGCATTAAAGCCTCATAAAAATATTGCTGTAACCAGGAGCGTTGTGAGTCTGTCCAGTCTCTACGCCTAATGAAACGGATATTTTCAGTTTCCAGCGCAGGTAGCAATACTTCATTGAGTATTCGGTATTGATTTTCCACCAATACATTGGCTTTTCTCGAAATCAAAGACAACTGTTCAGCAGGTTTTAGCCCATCAATACTGACCGAATCTGGATCCATTTTGGCCATCTGTAATACACTAGCCACCCGAACCTCATAAAACTCATCCAGATTTGAACTGGAAATGCACAGATAATTTAGTCTTTCTAGCAGTGGAATCGATTCTATTTCCGCTTGTGCCAAAACCCGCAAATTAAACTCTAATAAGCTGGCCTCGCGGTTGAGATAATATTCCGGCTTAAACAATTCATTGTCTTCATTCATATTGTCTTTCAAGTTACTCTTCCTTTAATTAAAACGTGTCGATCACTCACTTGTTGGATATTTAAAGTTAACTCCGCTTCAGCAAATTGCAAATTAATTTCATCCAGTGTAAAGGCAGCCAGCAAGGAATGATAAAAATCATGCTTAAGAATATCCGGTTCATTATTTGCATATTGTTCGACTAGTTGTAGCGCTATTTTTTCATCCATTGGTCTCAATAGATCCATCACAATAACACTGCCATCCTTTCCAGCACATTGTTTTATCGTTTGCCAAAGCACTTGCGGGTCGGGTAAATGATGCAGCAAACTATTACTGAAAATTAGATCATAAATCGCTGGAGGTTTTGATAATGGTAATTTTGCATGAATAAAGTTAATTTGCTTAATCAAAGCATTTGGGCAGGTATTTTTTCCATAATCAAGCATCGGCTTGGAACCATCCAGCGCGTCAATTTGGCATCTTGGAAATGTTTTTGCAAATTGAAAACTAATGTTTCCAGGCCCACATCCCAAGTCCAAAGCTTTGCCAGAAAAATCAAACCCGATATGTTCACATATTCGTGTTACAAAATTATGATGAGGCTCAGAAAAATCCGCTTCGGCATAAGCCTGAACCTGCTTCCAGTCTTCCATAAGTTCAGGTTCAAGTTTTCTATCCATTTACAAACCCTCTGTTCCCTTGCAGTCCTCCCGTATGGATCGCAATAATTCGTTGTCCTGTTTTGAAGAATCCCTGTTTGACTAAATCGTAAATACCATAAAGCATTTTTCCAGTATAAACGGGTTCCAGTTCGATTCCAGTTTGTTGTTGAAAAAAACTGATGAAATTTATTAGCTCAGGTCGAGTTTTAGCAAATCCGCCAAAATAATAATCATGGTTAATTACCCAAGAACAATTGGACATAATATTTCCAGCTAGCAATTGATCAACATTTTGCTCCAAAAATCCACGCCCTTTTAATGCGGCAAAGCCCACTACGATTTTTTGATCCGGAGCGGTGGCAACCAAGCCCGCCAAAGTTGTAGCCGTTCCACAAGGAACACATAACACATCATAGGAAATATCAATCTCTTCAATAATTTTTGCAACACCCTGCAAGGCATATTTTACCGCTCCACCTTCAGGCAGCCAATATTCGTTAATTTGTTGCATTGGTAATTTGCGAACATCTCTTAATTCCCGGTATGCTGAACGAGCAATAAATTTCAGTTGCATACCCCATTCATGACAATCTTTGAGTGTTGGGCTTAACGATTCCGGTCTTTCACCTCGAACAAAAGCAGATGTAGAAATATCCAAAACCTTGCCTATATAAGCTAATGCATGAAGATGGTTAGAAAACTGCCCCCCCATAGTGACAATCGAATTCTTTTCATTTAATAGAGTATGTTGTAAAACAAACTTCAACTTACGCCACTTATTTCCTGAAATAATGGGGTGCAATAGATCATCACGCTTTATCCACAGTTCAATTTTGCGTTGCTGTAGAAAAGGATCACAAACTCTGGTGAGCAAAGAAGGCTGTAGTTGCTGCTCAAACTTTTCCAGTGCGGCTAGCAAGTTAATTTCATTCAATTTGCTGTTGTGACTGCTTGATCGTCCAGGCGATATCCGCAGCCTGACGATTTTCCTTTACATCATGAACCCGAAACATTTGCACACCATTCATAACAGCTAACGCAGTGGTTACTGCCGTTGCTGTTACCAGTTTTGTTGGGTCTGAAATATCACAGATTTTACCCAGAAATCCTTTACGGCTGGTGCCGAGCAACACTGGAAAATCAGTGTCAACAAATCGCTGCAGACCAGCAAGCAAGTCAAAATTATCCTGTTTGCGTTTGCCAAAACCAATGCCGGGATCGATGGCAATATTCGATTTTTGAACGCCAGCTTTTAATGCGGCCTGAATTCGCTGCTCAAGAAACACCAATACTTCATCAATGACTTCATTATAGAAAGGTTTGTCCTGCATATTCTTGGGTTGTCCCTGCATATGCATCAAGATAATTGGCACATCCCGTTCCGCTGCCAGCGTAAAAATTGCTTGATCATCGCGACCTGCCGAAACATCATTAATTATATTTGCGCCCGCATCAAGTGCGGCCAAGGCAACTGTACTTTGGGTGGTATCAATGCTGATTGGTATTTCAACTGAAATATTTTCCCGTATCGCTTCAATTACCGGCACTACCCTTCTGATTTGTTCGTTAACGGAAACCGGTTCAGATCCGGGCTGTGTCGATTCGCCGCCAATATCAATAATATCTGCGCCTTCTTCAATCATGGATACAGCTTGTCTAATTGCAGCACCAACGCCAGTAAATTGCCCCCCATCAGAAAAACTGTCTGGTGTGGCATTTAAAATACCCATAATCATTGGCTTCTCTAATTTTTTAAACATACCCACGCCTCGCAGCAAAGCTGTAATTTTAAAAATAGATCATTAGTATATACTTTTCACGCTTAAAAAAATCCATCTTCAGCTGGCATTTTCCCCCTTGGTCATTGCTGTAAAATCATGCCAATGGATTGAATTTTTTATGGTTTCAGAGCTAACTCCACATGGAAAACTGCTCGCTCAAAACAGACATTCTTAGGCGTGAAAAGTATATAATACCAGCCCAGTTAATATTGATGACGCACATGGGAAAATCACGCCTCGCTTGGGCCATTACCGGTTCAGGCCATTATATTGAAGAATGCTTGGATTATATACTTACCCTGGAAAATGTAGATCTCTATATCAGCCAGGCAGGTGAGGAAGTTTTAAAAATGTATGGCATTGATATAAAAAAACTCCGTGAAAATATGCCGATTTATCGCGATAAGGCTGCTTCTGCCCCACCTGTCGGGCTGTTTTACAAAGGTTATTATCACACCTTTGTAATGGCGCCAACTACTTCCAACACTGTTGCGAAATGTGTTTTAGGCATTGCCGATTCTCTGGCAACCAATCTTTACTCACAAGCTGGTAAGTGCCGGATTCCCAGCATTGTTTATCCTTGCGATATCGCTGCAGAAATGGAAACCACGGCCCCAGGGGGAAAAGTTATGGTTTATCCCCGCAAAGTGGATTTAGAAGCCACTGATAAATTACGTAGTTTTGAATATACACAGGTTGTCGAAAGCGTTGAGGAACTCATCAAAGCGGTTGATCAAAGATTACAAGCACTGGCACTCCCCCACAGCAATAAAAGTGAAAAACCTGCATGAGTGAACACATCCTGTTTCTGACCGGCAAACTGGCTGAAAAACAGTTACGCCAGATTCTTGAGAAAATGCAGCCTGAATTTTCCTGGACTATTCATCAACTTGGTGTCAAAGTTGCTGCCCTGATGACAGCTGAAATGATTGGTAGACGTTTGAAAGATACCTTTTCAGCTGATCGAATCATTGTTCCAGGGCGTTGCCGCGGCGATCTGGAAGCATTGTCTGAAAAATTTGGCCTACCAGTTGAACGTGGCCCGGATGAATTAAAGGATTTACCGCTATTTTTCGGGGAAGAGGCTCATAAACCAGATCTTTCCCAATATAAAGTCAAAATTTTTGCTGAAATTGTTGACGCGCCCAAAAGCAGCATCGAAAAAATAATCGAACGCGCTTACTATTATCAATCCAATGGCGCAGATGTGATTGATATTGGCTGCTTGCCTGATACTGAATTTCCGCATCTTGAAGAAACCATTCAAGAACTTAAGCAAGAAGGATTTAAAGTCAGTATTGATTCCCTGGAAGCCGATGATTTACTACGCGGCAGCAAGGCAGGTGCAGATTTTATGCTGAGTCTTCATGAATCAACTTTGTGGATTGCCGATCAGGTTCAGGCTACCCCCATTGTTATTCCTGAAAAGCATGCTGACCTCGCATCCCTGGATCGAGCCATTGAAATATTACAAAAAAACAATCATACTTTTATAGTTGACCCAATTCTTGATCCCTTGCATTTTGGTTTCACTGAATCCATTGTACGTTACCATCAA
>JALSJK010000134.1 GCA_026989395.1 Methylomonas sp. | reverse complement strand
CTTACCCCACATAAAACTGTCTCATCATCCCTAAATCTTCATGTTCCAGATTATGACAATGGTATAAAAACAGGCCTTTATAATCCTGGAAGGGTTTAATGATTTCAACTTGCTCGCCCGGCATCACCAATACGGTATCCTTCCATCCTTCATTGATGAACCCATCTTTTACCGTTGCATAAGCATCCTGTCTGGAACCGGTCATTTTTCTGGATAGAACCTGATATTGCTGGCCATGTAAATGAATCGGATGGGCCATCGACATCATCCCTCCCATGCCACCACCCATCATCCCCATTCCTCCGCGGCCCATATGCCCCATCTGCTCATGGAAAATCTTTATTTTTTTAATGGAACCCAATTCAACTTCCTCCAATGGAATTACCCGATTCATAGAAAATGACATGCCATTCAGTCTTGGTGACATAATTGGCATCATTCTTAAAGCGATAGGAATAGGATTGTTTGCATTATCTACATCCCGTTCAGTCAAACGCGGGATATTAACTAAATGACTGGGAAGGGTAGGCGAGTCAGTGACTTTTTTGCTGATATGAAAACTGGCAATCTTGAATTTGCTACCTTGAGGAATACCGCCGGACATCATTCCCATACCACCACGCCTGCCTCCCATCATTCCCATGCCCATACCGCCTCGACCGTGCATTCGTTCATACATCATGGGCATAGTGCCGGAATGGGGCAGGGAGTACATTACCAATTCTGATCCAACTTTCCTGCCGCTGAAATCCAGCCATAACTCCACTCTCTCCCCTGGAGCAAGCATAAAATAGGGTTTAGAAACAGGTTTTTCCAAAAGCCCTGCATCCGTACCCATAGCAATCAAAGGAGTACCATCTTCCCAGCCTAGTTTATAAATTCTGGAATTAGAACCATTAAGAACTCTAAATCGATAAGCTCTAGTCTTAACATCAAAGCGCATATTGGGCTTACCATTCACCAATATTTGTTCGCCCAGAAATCCCATGACCCGATTCCGCATACCTCGCAAATAAGTCAATTGATTCCGGCTGTTAAATGACCGATCCTGAAGAACCATCGGTATATCGTATTCACCGGAAGGTAAATCCAGCTTTTGTTCTTCATCATCAGTAATCTGAATAAGCCCCGCAAGACCTTTATAAACCTGCGTTGCAGTTCTTTCATGAGTATGGGAATGATAAAAACTGGTGCCAGCCCGATTTTTTACCTCAAATTCATAAACGAATTGCTCACCAGGCTGAATAGCATACATGGGGTGCCCATCACTTTTTTGCGGCACATGCAAACCATGCCAATGAATAACCGAAGGCTCATCGAGTTTATTGTTAAAATATATTCTGATTTTTTGACCTTTAATAAAATTCAGAATAGGGCCAAGATAATTATTTTTGAGAGGGAGAACAGTATTCTGCGGGCCTTTCAATACGTGTGCATTGTATTTGAACACAGCCGTCTTTGGCCCTTGCTGAAAAATGGGCGCAAATGCATTTCGGGTGGTGAATTCAATTTCCACATCGGGGTGAAAATTTGCAGAAGCCCTGCTTTTTACTGTATTAGTCTGGGCAAGCAAAACCTGGGGTAAAAATGAAGCGGCGGCGGCACCTGCCGAATATTGCAAGAACTGACGTCTTTTATAATTTGTTGTACTTGACATGCAACCACCTTTAATATTAGTCAATATTGATATATTAAAACTACTCCTTTTAGAGACCAATTTCAACAGAGTATTTATATCGGGTATTTGCTTGTGGGAGAGATTAAATTTGATGATTAATATTTATCGATAACTATCAGCATCAGTTCTTACACCAACAATAAGTAATCAGGCAAAAGCTCTTAATCATGACTGAATTCGCACTTACCTGAAACCTATACAACTATCATATTTTATTGTTTTTTAGAATTATAAAACTATATTGAAAATTAACTTCCGGATCATTTGCGATGCATTGGCGTTCGACTTCAATCCAATCATTTGGGTTAATTTCTGGAAAATAGGTATCGCCGGTAAACTCCTGGTGAATCTTGGTCAAGTAGATAAAATTGGCTTTTGATAGTAACGCTTCATATAGAGAAGTACCGCCTATGACAAAAACTTCCTGTTGTTCATGCAAACTGTCTAGCGCCAATTCTATGTCTGAAAAAATCAAACAACCTTTCGACTCAAATTGACTGTTCCTGCTAATTATAATATTGGTTCTGCCTGGCAAGGGCCTGCCTATCGATTCATGGGTTTTGCGGCCCATTAAAACGGGGCTGCCCATGGTAATTTGTTTGAATCTTTTCAGGTCGGCTGGTAAATGCCAGGGCATTTTGTTATCAGCGCCAATAACCCGGTTACTGGCCATTGCTACGATCAAGGAAATTTTCATACGGCGATTGGCGCACTGATTGCCGGATGAGGATCATAACCGGTAATGACAAAATCATCATATTGATAATCAAAAATGCTGGCCGGTTTTCTTCTGAATTTTAAGCGGGGTAATCGTCTAGGTTCTCGGCTAAGTTGCACTTTTGCTTGTTGCACATGGTTGTTATACAAATGACAGTCCCCAATGGACAGGATAATTTCTCCAACATCCAGATCACATTGTTGCGCCAGCATGTGAGTAAAAAAAGCTAAACTACAAGTGTTGTAGGGATTTCCCAAAAACAGGTCATTGCTTCGAATATATAAAGCTCCGCTTAATTTACCTTCTGCCACATACCATTGGTACAGCAGATGGCAGGGCGGCAAGGCCATTTTTCCGGCTCGTACATTTTCCTGCGGAGTTTGGGCTTCATCGGGCAAGCTGGCGACATTCCAGCCACTAATAATATGTCTGCGGCTGTCCGGCTTGTTTTTAAGCCCGTCAAGAAGCGAAACAACCTGATCATATACCTGACCATCACTTCCCGGCCAATTGCGCCACTGAGCTCCGTAAACCGGCCCTAATTCGCCCTCTTCTGTCGCCCATTCATTCCAAATACTTACTCCATTGTCTTGCAAAAACTGAATATTGGTATTGCCACTTAAAAACCATAGTAATTCATAGATAATAGAACGAATATGAAGCTTTTTGGTTGTTAACAAAGGTAAACCTTGTTGCAGGTCATATCTAAGCTGCCTGCCAAAAACTGAACGCGTGCCGGTGCCGGTGCGGTCATTTTTTACGACACCATTTTTCAGCACATCTTCAAGTAATGCCAAATACTGCTTCATGATTTTTTTCGATAGGCAAAAGCAATCATGCCCGCTCCAATAATGATCATCGGCAAGGATAAAATCTGCCCCATAGTTACCCAGTTCAGAAAAATATAACCTAAGTGGGCATCTGGCATGCGGAAAAATTCAACAAAAAACCGAAAACAGCCATATAGCATCAAAGCCATGCCAGTTGGCGCCATGGTTGGTCTTTGTTTACTGGTGTAGATCCACATGATAATGAATAGCAATACTCCTTCCAGAAATGCTTCATATAATTGTGATGGATGCCTGGGTAAAGGGCCACCGCCAGGAAATACCATTGCCCAGGGAACATCTGTAGTATGCCCCCAAAGTTCAGCATTGATAAAATTTCCAATCCGGCCGGCAAATAAACCAATCGGCGCCAGTGGAGCAATCACATCGGTTAGTTGCAACATGGAACAGCGCTGTTTTTTGGCGAATAACCACATGGCTGCAAACACACCCAGCATGCCTCCGTGAAATGACATGCCGCCCTGCCAAATTTTAATTAAGATAGTGGGGTCATTCAAAAACTCCTGAAAATTGTAGAACAGGATGTAACCGATTCGACCACCGAGTATCACTCCCATAGCGCCATAAAACACCAGATCTTCCATTGCTTCCGGTTTGATTGGCGACCAGGGTTTTTCCACTCTTTTTTTGCCTAAAAACCAAACTCCGGCAAAACCCACCAGATACATCAAACCATACCAATGAACTTTCAGTGGGCCTATGGCGATGGCGACTGGATCAATTGAAGGATATTGAATCATGTCTTTTTATAGTTAAACATCAAGATTGGAAACATCCAGCGCATGCTTGACAATGAAGTCTCGGCGCGGTTCAACAACATCACCCATCAAGGTGGTAAACACTTCATCGGCTGCAATCGCATCTTCGATATTGACTTGCAGCATTCGACGGCTATTGGCATCCAACGTTGTTTCCCAAAGCTGGTCGGGATTCATTTCGCCTAATCCTTTGTAACGCTGGATATGCTGGCCTTTTTTGATCTCCTTCATCATCCAGTCAAAAGCCTGTTTGAAGGAATTTACCGACTGCTTTTTTTCTCCCAGTTGAATAAAAGATTCATCACCAAAAAGATCGAGAGTGTTTTCAACATATTCGACAATAGTTTTGTAATCCTGACTATTGAAAAAATTGGCCTGCACAATAATGGTTTTATTAATACCGTGCATTTTCTTGTTCACAATGACACTAAAATCATCTTTGTCCTGATATTCCAATTCAACCGTAAATACTGTGCGATTGGATTTTTGGTTAAGCAGGGTTTCCAAATCTTTTAACCATTGCTTAAATTTCTCAGCATCACTTTGGGTTTCTTCATCAACCGCCTTAAACTCTGTTAACTGTTGCAAGAAAGTTTCGTCATAGCGCCTCGACAGGCGATTTATGACGCTGGATACTTTACTGTAACTGATAGCTAACTGCTCTAAACCCTGGCCTTTGATTGGCGGTGTTTCTTCATTGGCAAACAACTGCGCTTTATCCAGTGCCAACTGGATCAGGTATTGATTCAGGCTCACATCATCTTTGACATAATGCTCTTGCTTACCCTTTTTAATTTTATACAAGGGCGGTTGAGCGATATAAATATAACCTCGCTCTATTAGCTCGGGCAATTGCCGGTAAAAGAAAGTCAGTAATAAAGTGCGAATATGAGAGCCATCCACATCTGCATCTGTCATGATGATAATTCGATGATAGCGGAGCTTCTCAATATCATATTCTTCCTTGCCAATACCGCAGCCCAAAGCAGTAATCAAAGTACCAACTTCATCTGAAGACAGCATTTTATCGAACCGGGCTTTTTCAACATTTAGAATCTTCCCTTTCAATGGCAAAATTGCCTGGGTTTTTCGATCCCTGCCCTGTTTGGCTGAGCCGCCGGCTGAGTCCCCTTCCACTATAAACAGTTCGGACTTTGCCGGGTCTTTTTCCTGACAATCTGCAAGCTTGCCAGGTAATCCCGCTATATCAAGCGTGGTTTTCCTGCGAGTCATCTCCCGGGCCTTTCTTGCCGCATCCCTGGCGCGTGCCGCATCAACAATTTTCCCAGCTATAGTCTTGGCAATACTTGGGTTTTCCAACAAGAAATCATTTAGTTTTTCGCCCATTGTCGATTCAACTAACGGTTTGACTTCTGATGAAACCAGTTTGTCTTTAGTTTGTGATGAAAACTTGGGATCAGGTACTTTCACTGATAGAACAGCAGTTAAACCTTCTCGTGCATCATCACCTGTCACCGTTACTTTTTCTTTTTTTGCCAAACCACTGCTTTCAATGTATTGATTGATGGTTCTGGTTAATGCTCCTCTGAAACCTGCTAGATGAGATCCGCCATCACGCTGGGGAATATTGTTGGTGTAGCAAAAAATGTTTTCCTGGTAGGAATCATTCCACTGCATGGCGACTTCAACAACAACATCTTCTTTTTCAGCAGAAAAGTGAAAAACCTGTTCAAACAATGGAGTTTTATTTTTGTTCAGATGCTCGACAAAGGCACTGATACCACCTTCAAACTCGAACACTTCCTGCTTATTGGTTCTTTCATCGGTTACAGATATTTTGACACCTGAATTCAAAAAAGATAATTCGCGCAGCCTTTTAGTCAAAATATCAAAGTGAAATTCAACATCAGAAAAAGTTTCGGAACTGGGTTTAAAGGTGATTGTGGTGCCATGCTTATCTGTTGTCTCCATTTTTTCTAACGGGGACTGAGGCTCGCCTTTTAGATACAGTTGCCGATAAACAAAACCGTCTTTCTTGATTTCCAGTTTCAATTCTTCAGAAAGTGCATTAACCACTGAAACACCTACACCATGAAGTCCTCCAGAAACCTTGTAAGCGTTGTCATCAAATTTTCCGCCAGCGTGCAGCACCGTCATAATCACTTCTGCAGCTGTTTTTCCTTCCTCTGAATGCATATCCACTGGAATACCCCGGCCATCATCTGAAACCGTGACTGATCCATTGGCGTGAATAATCACCTTAATTTCCGTACAAAAACCAGCTAATGCTTCGTCTATTGAATTATCAACCACTTCAAATACCATATGGTGCAAGCCGGTACCATCATCGGTATCACCTATATACATGCCAGGTCTTTTCCTGACGGCATCCAGCCCTTTCAATACTTTGATATTAGAACTATCGTAATCTCCATTATTTCCAGTCATAATTTTTGTTACCTATATTTCGTATTGTTCCACGTGAAACATTACATTAATTTAATCTTTCCATGTTCCACGTGGAACACTTTGTGTTGCACACTCAAATTAATATCACCAAATTCCTTAAACTCATTGGTAGTGATAAAAACCTGATTGTCTAATTGCGATAAAAAAGATAAAAGTTTACATCTGTTATCAAAATCAAATTCTGAACTAATATCGTCAATCAAAAGACACACTTCCTGAGATAGATCTGTTTTGAACAGTTTAACCTGCGCTAACATTAAAGTTAGTACAAGCGCCTTAAGTTGACCGCGAGAAACAAAATCTTTTGAGACTCTTCCTTCAGAATACAAAACAAAATCACCACGATGCGGACCACTTTGGGTATATCCAAATTTCAAATCTTTTTCCAGATCTTGCTGCAAACAGTCAAGATAAGACCGACTATCATCCCATCCAGCAACAAATTTGATTTCTGGTGTGTTTATTTTAATAAAAATGTCAGAAATATTTTTAACCAGGGGTTCCAACAAACTTAAATACTGCTGACGATATTCAGCCAGTATTGTACCGTATTGAACCAATTCCTGATTCCAAACATTAATCTGCTTTATGTCATGTTTTTTTAATAAGGCATTGCGTTGCGACAAAGCAATTTTGAAATTTTGCCAGACTGTTAAAAAATCACGATGCATATTGAATACTCCCCAATCCATAAATTCTCTTCTGAACTGAGGGCCAGCATCAAGCAACAGATAACTTTTAGGTTGTATGATTTGGACAGGAAAAGCATAAGCTAATTCCGCACGTGTATATATTTCTTGCTGATTCAAATGTATTGTTTTTGATTTCAAGCCTAGCTGAACACCAAGGGAAGCGCTACTTAAATTGTGATGTTTCAGTTTGGCAGATACGATTAAATCAGGCTGATTGAATTGTATGACTTGTTTAACAGAGTTTGATCTGAATGAACGGGCGCGACCAAGAATAAACAAGGCATCAAGAAACGCGCTTTTACCGCTGCCGTTGTTACCATAAATAAAATTAATCCCGGGCGATGGTAATATGCTGGCATAGTCAATATTTCTTACCCGATAAATATCAAGTTTTTCCAAGCTCATCTACAACGACATTAAAGTGTCATTGGCATTACGATATATTGATATGGGGCTTGAGTTGACTCCTCAACAAAACAACAACTCAAATCTTTTGAAATAATCAAAAAAACAATATCGGAATCCAGATTGCTCAGTGCATCGATTAGGTACTGTCCATTAAATGAAATTGTCATGGGTTCTCCTGAAAACTCAATGGCAACTTTTTCTTCCGCTTCTTCATGTTCCGAATTAAAAGCAGTTAACATGATTTGCTCAACATCAAAATCAAGCGTGACGCCTTTGCTTTTTTCGTTTGAAAGAATAACAACACGAGTTAAAGCCTCTTTTAAATTCTGCTTCTGTACAGGGATTGGATCGAGAAATGCTTGTTGAAGTATTTGCTGAAAATTAGGATATTTGGCGTCAATTAGCTTGGCAAAGAAAATTACGTTATCCGCAATCACTTTAATATTATTTTTGCAGACATGGATGGTGACATCATTTTCAGTTAAATCCAGAATTCGATATAACTCCTGAATGCCTTTTCTTGGAATGATGATTTTATTGGATATTCCAGTATCCTGGTTAATTTCATCCTGAAACAGGGCCATTCTGTGTCCATCAGAAGCAACTAATTTAAGAGTACTGTTGGAAATATTCATTAACAGGCCATTCAAATAATAACGAAAGTCCTGATTCGCCATACAAAATGTAGTTTTAGACAAAGCCTCTTTCAGTTGTTTAGATGGGATACTGAATTGATATTTAGGTTCCGTTTCAGAGAACCCAGGATAAGTTTCAGGGCTTAAGGTACTTAAAGAAAAACGACTACGTCCCGAGGAAATAATTACTTTTGTTTCTTCTATCTGAAATTTTATATCAGCGTTACTTGGTAATAGTCTGCAAATATCCAAAAATTTACTCGCAGGAATAGTGGTACTGGCAATTCCGGTTGAATCAACAGGCAAGATCACAGTAACCTGGATTTCAAGATCAGAGCCAGTCAATATAAGTTGATGATCATCTAATTGTAAAAAGACATTGGCCATAATCGCCATGGTTTGTCTTTTTTCAATGACGTTGACAATTTGTTGCAAGGGCGACAAAATTTTTTCTCTATTAATAATAAACTTCATAAAGATTTATATTCTATTATTACTATTAGCAAGCCATATATTCGGTAAAAAGTCAGTTTATCTTTTTATTTTAACGGCTTAGCTATTTTTTAAGTTGTGGAAAACTACAATTCAGCTTGTGCTTAATATGGGGATAAAAAAATAGAAAATGTAAATTCTGGTTTATCCACACTTTAAGCCACCCTAAAGTGACAGTGTTCTTAACAGGTTGGCATAATCTTCCTGGACTTTAATATCACTGTCTCTCAAATCTTTAATTCGTTTACAGGCATTAATGACAGTGGTATGTTCTCGACCCCCAAAAGCATCACCGATTTCAGGAAGGCTATGACTGGTCAATTCTCGTGCAAGACACATAGCAATTTGTCTGGGCCTGACAATGGATTGTTTGCGGTTTTTTGAAACCAGATCTGAATTCCTTATTTTGAAATATTCAGAAACTGTTTTCTGAATATTTTCAATATTGACTAATTTATCCTGTAAAGAAATTAAATCGTGTAATGCTTCTTTGGTAAAGTCAATAGTAATGGGTTTACCTGTAAATTGGGAATTGGCAATGACTCGGCGTAACGCCCCTTCCAAATCCCTGACATTGGATGGAATACGTTTACCAATAAAAAAAGCGACTTCCTGTGAAAGTTCGACATTTGCCTGCATGGCTTTTTTCATTAAAATGGCCGCCCTGGTTTCAAGATCAGGTGGTTCGATAGCCACCGGCAATCCCCAACCGAAACGAGATTTCAAACGATCTTCAAGACCTTCAATTTCTTTGGGATATTTATCACAAGTTAAAATAACCTGATGTTTTTTTTCCAGCAGATTATTGAAGGTATGAAAAAACTCCTCTTGGGAGCGTTCTTTTCCAGCAAAAAACTGGATATCGTCGATTAATAACGTGTCAACAGTCCGGTAGTATTCCTTAAAACTATTGATTGAGTTTTGTTGTAAGGCCTTAACCATATCCTGAACGAATTTTTCTGAATGTAAATAGATAATATTCGCAGATGGTTTTTTTTTTAAAATGGCTGTTCCAATGGCATGCATTAAATGGGTTTTACCCAGTCCAGAGCCACCATAAATCAATAAGGGATTATATGTTTTTCCAACGTTTTCAGATACTTGTATTGATGCTGCTTTAGCGAGCTGATTAGATTTACCTTCAACAAAATTTTCAAAGGTAAAAGCAAGGTTAATAAAGTTTGGACGTTTATTTTTTGTCGGTGTATTTCTTTTCACCGCGAGAGGTATAACTTCAGTGTTATTTTTTTTTGATCCAATTGCCAAACTGATACTGTAATCACCTTTTGAGAATTGTTGGACAGTTTGTTCAATTTTAGAAAAATGATGTTCTTTAACCCAGTCTAAAACAAATCGATTGGGTGCCAATAATTTAATCTGATTATTTTCTTCTTCTGCCTGTAAAGGCCGAATCCAGGTACTGAAGTCTGAAGATGATATTTCATCTTCCAAAATAGAAAGGCATGTGTTCCAAAGTGAGCTCATATAAAGATTAAATTATTTATCGGCAAAAGTTTGTTTTTTAAAGATTCGTGCAACTTAAATTTTAGTATTTTCAAATATACTTAATTTTTTATAGAAAACAGTCGCTAAACAAAAACAATTAAAAATTTTCGTTGCAAGTTAAATATCATTTGACTACTAGGCAATAATTTTTGCAAGCCTTTAAAAATTGATCTTTGAGCGTTCATCAACTGTCAAAGGGAAAAGAAAATTCGTCAATGTAGATGGAACCATGACTACATACGCAATTTAGACTTGAAAATAAACGGAAAAAATTAAGCCCAATGAAGATGATAATGGATTGTTAACAACCCTGTAACTTTAACATGAGTTATCTTGTGGATAAATGAGAGTAAAGAAAATTCTTTTTTTTATCCACAAGAGAAACACAACTCAACTGTACTGTTATCAACAACCTTAATTTTTACTAAGTTTATAAAAGAATGAGGAAAAGAAGGTTTTTACAGTAATTCCCGGTTGTTAATAGTAATAATAGGTTTAAGTTTTTTAAACAATATTTATTATTAAATTTTTGTTGCTGTATTCAAAAAACTAAAATTATCAGAAGGGGAAATTGACAATTCACAATAGTTTAATTATTATTCCATCTCTTTTGTATCCGTTTTTAGTTAACATATTTCAATCAGGTCTTCAACAAGATGAAAAGAACATATCAACCCAGTAAGATAAAAAGAGCCAGAACTCATGGTTTTCGCGCCAGAATGGCAACCAAAGGCGGTAGAAAAGTAATAAATGCTCGTAGAGCAAAAGGTCGTGCCCGTTTGACTGTATAATTGGCGGATCACAATTTCAGTTTTTCGCCTGAGCTGAGACTGAAAAAAGCGGAAGAATTTCAACGTGTCTTTGCAAAACCGTTTAAAACATCAGATAAATATTTTACTATTTTGGCACGACAGAATGAGTTGACTCATTCCAGGCTTGGTTTGGCAATCGCCAAAAAATATATAAAACGAGCGATTGATAGAAATAAAATAAAACGCGCTGTCAGGGAAAACTTCAGAACCCACCAGTATCAGATCGATCATTGGGATATCGTTGTTTTAGCTCGGCCAAGTGCAGCAAACGCAGAAAAAAAAACTTTGTCCGCTTCCCTAATTAAGCATTGGCTAAAACTGGCAGAACGATGCGATTCATACTCCTATCAGTAATAAAATGCTATCGGTTTTTTATTAGTCCGTTAATGGGCAATAGCTGCCGGTTTTATCCAAGCTGTTCAAGTTACGCTTTAGAAGCCATACAACGCCATGGAGCTTTTTTCGGCTCTGTTCTCATTATAAAAAGATTATTAAGATGCCATCCTTTTTGCGAGGGTGGAATTGATCCAGTTCCAGAAAAGGTTGTTAATAAATAATGGAAAATATTAGATTCTTGCTGATTGTTGTTTTTGCAATGTTGCTTTATATGTTATGGGAAGCCTGGCAAGTCGATTATGGTCCCAAGCCAGAAGTCGCTGCTGTCGAACAACCTGTTATTGATAGCAAAGAGGATCTGCCAACAGCCTCAATTACTGAAACTCTTGAATCAGAAACAAAGACAAATGTCCCTGAAGCAAAAATAGCGTCTTCTGACGCATCTTCGGTGCCGCTTCTTGAAGCACAAAGTGATAAGATCGTAACTATTGAAACAGATGTTTATCATCTTGAAATAGATACCAAAGGCGGGACACTCCGAAATCTGGATCTACTTAAATATCCTGTCACCAAAGATAATCCAGACGTTGTGGTTCGCTTGTTTAACAGCGATATTGATAAATTATACTTGGGTCAAAGTGGCTTGATTTCCGGTAGTGGCAGTCCGAGTTTACCTACCCATCACTCAATTTTTTCCTCAGCTAAGGAAAAATATGTCCTTATTGATGAAATTAATATTCTGAAAGTACCGTTAACATGGAAAGATAATAATGGCTTTACTGTTACCAAAACGTACTTCTTTAAGCGGGGTAGTTATGACATCAGGCTTGAACAAAAAATAACCAACCGCTCAAATCAGACATGGTCTGGTAGACAATATATGCAGTTGCTTAGAAAGCCTTATCAGGATGAAAATGGCAATACTTTTATCAGAACCTACGCAGGAGGGGTAATTTATACAGAAGAGGAAAAATACCAGAAAGTTAGTTTTGAAGACATGGAGTCTGAAAACCTGAAAGTGCAGACCAAAGGAGGATGGGTTGCAATGATTCAGCATTATTTTGCTTCGGCTTGGGTTCCTCCTCAAGA
>JALSJK010000133.1 GCA_026989395.1 Methylomonas sp. | reverse complement strand
GAAATTGATGCACTTCAGGATGAAGATGAAAAATTAAAAATGCTTTGCGAAAAAAATGTTATTGAACAAGTCGCTAATGTTTGTCATACAACGGTTGTTCAGGAAGCCTGGAGAGCTGGTCGGGCGCTGTCAGTACATGGCTGGATTTATGATATTGCTGATGGAATTTTAAATGATTTAGATATTTGTGTGACAGGTCTGGATCAATTGAGTTCTACCCATTTGCTGAATATTTCTTGACAATATCTGACGTTTCAAGCGGTGTTATTTAGAAATATTATTTTTATGATTGTCATCGCACTGATGCTGGGGACTAGTTATTATTTTTTAAAACAACCGAAACCGGTTTCAGTAAAAATCTACCGGGTTGAAAAAGGCTTGGTAAATGGCATAGTTGCTAATACCAGAGTCGGAACCGTTAAAGCCTGTCGGAGGGCTCTTCTAGCCCCGGCAATCGGCGGTGAAGTTGCTAAATTACTGGTTAAGGAAGGTGATTTGGTTAGCAAAGGCCAGGTTTTAATGGAAGTATGGAATGATGATTTGAAAGCCCAGGTTGAATTACAGGAAGTTGACGTTATGGTCAAACAGGCCACTGCAAAACAAGCTTGTGTGCTAGCGGCTGGAGCCAAGCGTGACGCTAGAAGATTGCAGGAATTAACTAAGCATGGCCAGATTGTTTCCGAGAATCAGGTGGACGATGCAGTCACTTTGTCTTTGGCAAAAAAAGCCGAATGTCAGTCAGCTAAAGCAGCAACACAACTTAGTTACGCTAACATTAAAGTCGCCCGTGCAGCTATTGAGAAAACCACCGTAAAAGCACCTTTTGATGGTACTGTCGCTGAAGTTAATGTCGAACTGAATGAATTTGTCACCCCTTCTCCACCGGGCATCCAGACATTGCCGGCGATAGATTTACTGGATGTCAGTTGCCTAACAATTTCGGCGCCCATTGATGAAGTTGATGCTCCTCGGATCAAGCTGGACATGAAAGCCTGTGTATTGTTGGACGCCTTTCCTGAGAAGCGTTGTTCCGGAAAAGTAACTCGTATTGCGCCGTATGTTCTGGAAAAAGAAAAACAGGCGCGTACTGTCGAAGTCGAAGTCAAATTGACTGACCCAACGGAAGTTGAACATCTGATGCCTGGCTATAGCGCAGATATTGAGGTGATTGTCGATTCAAGGGAAAAAACCTTACGGGTGCCAACCGAAGCTGTCATGGGAAATAATCGGCTGTTGATTTTGGGTGATAATGACATAATTGTAGAACGCCATTTTAAACCTGGAATCAGTAACTGGAGCTATACAGAGGTTGTTTCAGGAGTGAAGGAAGGTGAACAGGTCGTGGTCTCAATCGGTAAGGACGGGGTGGAAGCAGGCAAGAAAGCTATTGCTGAACAATGATCCAGCTAAAAGATATTTATCGGGACTTTCAGGTCGGTGATCAAACTGTTCGAGCACTGGATAATATTAATTTAAACATCAGCCAGGGTGAGTATATTTCAGTTATGGGGCCATCGGGTTCCGGTAAATCAACATTACTGAATATCATTGCATTGCTGGATCACCCTACTTCCGGTCAATATCTGTTTAATCGTCAGGATGTCACCAAACTGGATGATAATGCACTAGCTAAAATACGCCGGGAAAATATCGGCTTCGTATTCCAGTTTTTTCATCTGATTCCCAGATTAACCGCAGCCGAGAATATTGAAATACCGATGATTCTGGCGGGAATTAATCGCCAGGAAAGACAGCAGCGGGTCATGCAAGCCGTTGCATCGGTTGGTCTCTCTGATCGTGCCAAGCATTTGCCAGAACAATTGTCAGGAGGACAGCGGCAGCGGGTTGCGATTGCCCGGGCGACAATTATGCGGCCTGCAATATTATTGGCTGATGAGCCTACAGGCAATTTGGACAGTCATTCGGGTATTGAAATTATTGAGTTGCTGGAAACCCTGAATAAACAGGGTATGTTATTGATTATCATTACCCATGATCATCATTTAGGGAAGCGGGCACAACGTCAGATTCACATTGTCGATGGCAAAATAAATTTCGAAAAATGACTGTTTCCGACACTTTTTTTCAAGCTTTTCTAGCCATTCGTGCGCAAATCTTGCGTGCTTCATTAATCGTATTAGCAATGAGTATTGGCATTGCCTCGGTGACTATTTTAACGGCATTGGGGGAAAGTGCCCGGAGTTATATTGTTAACGAATTTCAATCCTTAGGGACGAATCTGGTGATTGTTTTGCCAGGTAGAACAGAAACTACTGGCGGGCAGCCCCCCTTATTTGGAGAAACGCCCAGAGATTTAACCCTGGATGATGCCAATGCCTTGCTAAGAAGCCGCTATATTGCAGCTATTGCTCCAATAAATATTGGATCAGCGCCTGTTTCTGCACTGGGCCTGGAACGGGAAACAACCATTTTGGGTTCCACTGCGTCTTTAAGACGTGTTCGGCATTTATCCTTGGCTGAAGGACGTTTTTTGCCGGAAATAGAAAGTGAAAAAAGCTTGCCGGTCTGTGTCATCGGGCAAACCATAAAAAACCAGATATTTATCCAACAAAAAGCACTGGGACAATGGTTGAGAATAAATGATCGCAGGTTTCGGGTCATTGGCGTTTTGGCTTCGGAGGGAGAATCAATCGGCGTTGATTTTGATGAAATTGTTGTAATTCCCGTTGCCTCAGCACAGGCTTTGTTTAATACCGAATCTCTCTTTAGAATCCTGGTTGAAGCTAAATCAAAATCAGCTATGTATAAAGCTGTTACTGATATTGGCAAGATCATAAAAGCTCGTCATGAAGGTGAACAGGACATCACTATTATTACCCAGGATAGCGTTATAGGTGCTTTTGATGAAATTTTAACAGCGCTGACTTTAACTGTGGCGAGCATTGCTGGAATCAGCCTTGCGGTGGCAGGGGTTTTGGTCATGAATGTGATGTTGGTCAGCGTTGCGCAAAGAACTTCAGAAATTGGCCTGCTCAAAGCCTTGGGTGCGTCAGAAAGGCAGTTAATCGAGTTGTTTCTTGCCGAAGCAGCCATGCTTTGTTTGGCCGGTGCGGTGTTAGGTGTCTTGGTTGGCCAGTTTTCCATCAGTTTTTTACAAATTTTATATCCAGAATTTCCTCTTTCCATTCCTGGCTGGGCGTTGTTAGCCGCCCTGCTGGTGTCATTAACCACAGGATTGATCTTTGGCGTACTGCCAGCAAGAAAAGCGGCAAAACTAGATCCTGTTTTGGCTTTGGCTAAACGCTAATGTGCATGATCAAGTTGCATAATTTATGACCTGAACTATGTTTATAATTTAACTCTAAATAATAGGAAAGGTCTTATGGCTCAACGTATTCTCTATTTTTTAACGCCGGGCAATAATATCAGTCCTTTCGATGTGACCATTGCTGCCGATGCCGGGTTTGATATGGTTATTCCGTTTACCGATGTCGATCCAAAAAGTGTGGTCGGCATGGTGCAGGATGCAATATTTGCAAGACCGCCAAACCGATTTAATGATACGGGTATTTTTCTGGGTGGCCGCGATGTACATATGACGGCAGATATGTTTAAAAGTGCAAAAAAAGCTATGGTTGGCCCTTTTCAAGTTGGGGTTTTTGCTGACCCGAATGGTGCTTACACAACATCGGCCGGTATCGTCGCCTTGGTGGAAAAGGGTTTGTTTGATCATGATGGGCAAGGTTTATCCGGTCGAGTGGTTTCTGTTTTTGGTACTGGTCCGGTTGGCTTATGTACTGCCATTTTGGCGGCTAAACAAGGAGCAAAAGTCAGATTATGTCAATTAACGGCGGATGATGATCCAAAGGTAGCCGAACGTTTTTGTGAACGCTATGAATGTCAGGTTGACTGGGTTTCGGCGGAAACACACAAAACCAAGGTTGAAGCTTTGGTAGATGCCGATGTGGTCATTTGTGCAGCGCGTGCAGGTATAAGAATTCTCGATATGTCAGAATTAAAATATGCAGAAAAATTAATTATTGTGGCTGATACCAATGCTGTTCCACCCAGTGGTATTGAAGGAGTCGGACTGCAGGATAAAGGGGCAATAATCGAATTGCCAAATGGGAATGTCAAATCATTTGGCCCATTGGCCATCGGAAATCTGAAATATAAAACCCAGTTTGGCTTGTTTGAAAGAATTCATACTTCCGATGAAGCTGCCTTAATCGATTTTCCGGATGCTTTTGAATATGCTTTATCTATTTTGCACAAGTAATACCAATCCCAATAAGTCCTTCAATATTCCTTCTCTTGCAGGAGAAGGTGAGGATGCGGAAAATTTGAATAAAAATTTATTGGGATTGATATGAAAGAGACGATTCCTGTCTTGATTCGCAGTCCTTACTCAAAAGTTGATGTTTTCTTCAAAAAAATTATTTAACTGCTTATTTTGTGATTAGGTAGAATAAGCAGTTACCAAATTTTTAGTGAAGAAATAATTTGTGGAGCCACAACTCAAGAATCTAGTTCAAACCAGAATTCCGACACAGTACGGAGAGTTTACATTACATTATTTCACCAATAATGTGGATGAGAAGGAGCATGTTGCCTTTGTTTATGGTGATGTAAAGGGAAAGAAAAATGTTCCAGTGCGCCTTCATTCTGAATGTTTTACCGGCGATGTTTTAGGTTCCAGGCGCTGTGATTGTGGAGAGCAACTGGATATGGCTTTACAGCTGATTAGCGAAAAAGGTCTAGGCGTGTTGATTTATTTACGTCAGGAAGGCCGGGGAATTGGCTTGTTGAAAAAATTGCAAGCGTATAATTTACAGGATCAAGGACTGGATACGGTTGATGCCAATATCCATTTAGGCCATTTGGCGGATGAACGGGAATATTCAATTGCGGCATTGATTATTAATAATTTGCAAATTCAGTCGGTTGATTTAATAACCAATAATCCTAAAAAGATTGATGAGCTGAAAAAGCTTGGTATTGTTATTGAAAATCGAATTTCAATAGAAACTGATTATCATCATGATAATCTTGAATATTTAAAAACAAAAGCAAAAAAAATGAGCCATTTACTGTCAGTGCCCAAAGATGATGAGAAAGATTAACTCTACCTTATTTTATTACTAAGCATATCCGGCTAAATTTGTTTTCTAAAGTTTTTAGAGAACAAATTTTGTAAAGTGGAGGACAGTAAAGAGCAATAAATCAGGGTTTTATAGCTATGATAGCTAAAAAAAATGTGCTAGTTTTACTGTTTTTCTTCCATACTTTTTCAGCAGCCTATGCTGCCGAAATCAAAGTCCATCATTTATTTCAAAACAAATTTTTCAGCCATTCCCAAAATTCAGAATTACTCTGTGCCACCAGTTCAGAAAATTATTTTTCCAATGAAGAGCTGGAAAAAGTAATTGCATATTATGAGAAAAATAACCCCTCGATGCGCCATCGGGCTGTGCAATTATTGACCAATCACATTTCCCAGGAACATAAGGATTTTCTAAATGAAGTAAATCAGTCTTGTCAACAAGCCGATTCTCCGGATTTATGTGTTCTTGAGCAATACTGGCAAAGCAAGGAAGCGGCCTTAAGGGTTTTGGCCTTATTTTACGATACCAAAACCATCATTAAGCATAACGATGATTTTGATTTTCCGAGATTCACTAAAGACCATATCCGTTCTTTTGAAAAAGCGGTTCGAAAAATTCCGGTATTTTTGCGGGAAACCATTACCAAGGCAAAACCAATTCGAAAACTCAGGGAATTTATCAAGGATTTGCCGCCAAGCAAACAGGAGCTCATTATTGAGGCGTTTCCAGAAGACTCAGAAACCCGGGTTTGGCTTGATGACACTCATCCATTAAGTCTCTTGCCAGGTACGGGTTTTATGGGTCAGGTAGTTGCACAGGTTTTTAATGGCCGAAATTCAATTGTTTTTACCATCGATAGTTTTGACAAAGCCAAGGACGGTGGTATCTATCGGGATATAGACCTGAAATATCTGGTTGATTTTCGATTGGCGCTTATTATTCATGAATTGGCCCATGTTATTGATAATTTTTTCTTCTGGGATGGTAAGCAGGATTTATATTTCTTTTATCGGTATCGGAAAATTTCTACCGATACCCGAATGCGTGATTACATTAATTCTTCTAAACTAGCGCTATGGCCATCAAAATGGTTTGAAGCTTTTGAATATTTATATGAAGTTAATGAAGGCCGTTATAACGGTACTGTACAAGAAAAATTTGCCGAATTATTTGCCCAGTATGTGTTGATACCAGAAAAGCTGAAAAGCGTATCGCCTCTGGGTTATGCCTGGATGAGAGACGATGTTTTTCAGGGTATTGAATATCAAGGATATGAACACTGTAATAAACAAATCACTCGCCATTTAACCTGGTGGGAAGATGCCATCGCTAAACCCCTCGGTTTTTATTGATTTTTTGTCACTGACTTAGTGTTACGTTTTTTCATTCTGGTTGTTTTCGCTACTCTCACTGGCTTTTTCTAGAGGAAAAAACAGTGAGAAGATAGTTGCATTAAGTATTAACTCTAGTGGCCACCCCAAAAGGAAAACGAATACAATAAATGTTAGTAATATTGCAATCAGTGAAAAATCATAAAAATAAAACCATAGCCCTAAAGGGACATAAGTTAATAACCTGGAAATGCCTATAGCATATTTATTAAATGTATATTTTTCATTGCAAAACGGACATCTTATGATGCCAGCGATATAAAAATCAAAGAATTGTTTGAGCATATCAAGCCTCGTTATTATTTTGCCACAGGCGAGGCAGCGTTGTTGTTTAATCATTGATCTTTATTCCGAAAGTTTTGAGCGTTTTGAATGGAAAAATTGCTTTAGCAAGTCGCTGCATTCTGTTGCTAAAATGCCCCCAGTCCAGTTAACTTTATGATTTAAAAAATCTGCATTGGCTAAGTCTAACGCATGACATACTGCGCCCCGTTTGGGGTCGCCCGCGCCGAATACCAGTCGTGAAATTCTTGCATGAACGATTGCGCCCATGCACATAACACAAGGTTCCAGAGTGATGTACAGGGTGGTATTTATCAATCGGTAATTATTTAATCGTTTACCTGCAGTACGAATGGCCATAATTTCTGCATGTGCAGTTGGGTCATCGTTATAAATTGGACTATTCCAGCCTTCTGCTATACATTGATCTTCTTTCACCAAAACCGCTCCAACGGGAACCTCCTTTTGTTGTTCGGCATATTGCGCTAATCTGATAGCATGACGCATCCAGGCTTCATCGGTTTCTTGTAAAAGCCCCATTTTCATTACTTGATATCTTGTAAAACGCGGTACTATATCAGAAGTATTTAAGCAACATCGGTATAAATAGTATGGATAAAACCAATAATACATTCGAGGATGAAAATTATTCCATCAGTTGGGTTCGATTATTCATTCAAGGATTGATTCTTTTGGGACTGGGCATCACATTTGCGATTTCCAGTGTTATGAATACTGATGCTGTTATTATGTCAGCAAGGGAGTTTTCCTGGCTCCCGGCGGCAGGTCTGATTATTTTTTTACTGGGTTTGCAAGAATGCCTTGATGCTTTTATAACAAAAATACCCCGTGAATTTCTCCAAAATTTACAAGTAGGTATTATGGACACGGTTATTGGAGGGTTGATTATTTTCAGTGTTTCGGATCATCCGCAGCGACTGAGTTTGATGATCGCTGCTTTTTTAATTATTCGTGGCACAGTTCGTATCGTTTTGGCACAAACTCTAAATTTACCTCATGCATTATTGACGTCATTTTTTGGCATAATGGCCATTATGTTTGGATTGTTGATCAGCTTTGAATGGCCAACAGGCGATGGCTGGTTTTTGTCGCTTTGTCTGACTGTGGAGATAGCATTTCGTGGCTGGGCAATGATGATGTTTGGTTTATGGGTACGAAAGAAACAAAAACAGCAATTAATTTGATATTACCGACAAAACGACATTATTAATATGACCACCGGAACACCTTTTATTATCTCGGCCCCATCTGGCGCGGGGAAAACCAGCTTGGTGAAACAATTAGTCAAAGAGCTGGATGATATTCAAGTATCAGTTTCACATACCACCAGACAGCAGCGGCCCGGCGAAATAGATGGCCGAGATTATTTTTTTGTTTCAAAGCTAGAGTTTGAAAGCATGATTTTAGATCAGGCTTTTCTTGAGCATGCCCAGGTTTTTGAAAATTACTATGGCACAGCCAAGCAAACGGTAGAACGGCATCTGGATGATGGTAAGGATGTTATTTTGGAAATAGACTGGCAAGGGGCGCAACAGGTTCGTTCAATTTTTCCTCAGAGTGAATCAATTTTTATTCTTCCTCCATCTATTACAATTTTAGAGCAGCGATTACGTAATCGTGGTCAGGATAGCGAAGAAATTATTGCAAAAAGGATGAGGGCGGCAGTGGCTGAAATGCAGCATTTTGCAGAATATGATTATTTAGTTGTTAACGATGTTTTTGAACAGGCCCTGTCAGATTTGAAAAGCATAGTGATTGCCAGACGTTTAAAAGCGGATCGACAGCGAAAACAATTGGCTGGATTAATAACTGCTTTGCTATTTTAGGAAAAGAATTAAGTGCTGTATCTTTAAGTTTTAATAAGATGAGGGATATTCAATTATCCCGGGCTTTTCAATCAGGAGAAGGATTGATGGAAAACTGACTGGAATTGCCATTATTTCTTCCAAAAGCAATTTCCCAAGATTTCTATTTGTGCTATTAGCCATTTAAAAACGGAAAGTAAGACGTTTAATTTTTGTGGCGACAACGAAAGGCAGTTTTGGCGGTTACCAGCTAGCCCATTTTGGATGGCTAATTTCCTTGGTTTTATTTTTTTATCCAGAGTTTTTTTCAGCATAAAGATTGGCGAAAAATAATGATTGCCGATAAAAATGTAAGCAATAGATTTCATTGGTTAGATCTGAATTCATTTTTGCTACTGGCTTTTAGCGCTAGGTAAAATAATTTATTATTAAGCATTTGTTAATAATTTGGTCAATTTATGGAATCCTGATTTTGTCTGATTAAACACCACAAGGATTTGATTTTTATTGCAATAATATACATTAAGTGGAAAATATGGTACTTTGAATTCTGAATGTAGGCTTAACGGATAGCAAATCAATATTCTGGTTACATTATTCGTTTAAGAGGCAAAAGATATTGCTTTATAAGCGCATTAATAATAATTAATTACCTACATAATTATTTGCTGTCAGCAATTGTAAAGAAAACCTTACTAGCGAACTTTCGCATAAGAAATAACTAGACACCTCTGTCTAATTTATATGTCTTTTAAACTGAAATTACATGCTAATCACAATGTGACTGAAATGGAAATTAGAATTTTGATTGTAGATAGTTGCGCTGCGGTACGCTTTGGTTTGTGGGCACTGTTAAAAAACAAAGAAAATTTTCAAGTACTTGATTGCGCATCATCTTCCAGGGAATTGTTCCAGAAATTGGAAAACAGTACCCCTGATATTGTTATATATGACTTAACGTACAATGTTTCGGGTGATGAACGAACAATCAAAAAATTGTCTGCACGATATCCTGAAGTCAAGATAATTATTTATACCTCGTTTTGTAATGAGCAAACTGTTTATGAAACGGTCAAAAGTGGAATACGAGGCTATGTGTCTAAAAAATCTGATATTAATTATTTAATTAAAGCCATTCGGATGGTAAGCCGCGGCGAATATTATCTCGATCCAATTATTACATCTAAATTTATTCAGGCCACTGGTTTTTTTGATAAAAGAAAAGATTTGCTTTTTGAAATGACAGAAAGAGAAATCCAGATTATCCAATTAGTTTCTGAAGGGCACAGGAATAAAAATATTGCTGAAGCATTATCAATCTCAGAAAGCACCGTCAAATATCATCTGAAGTCAATTTTTTCTAAGCTTTCAGTGACTAGCAGGATGGAAGCTGTCTTGGAAGCAGAAAAAGCAGGAATTCTTCCGAGCAAGGTTTCATAAACAATTTTTCCACGCGGTTGTCGGATTAAGGAAGATTCAGTTGCGGCGATGGGGAATAGGCCCTTACTCCGGTCTTCTTTGTAGCGTAGAAATACTATACGCCTCAAAAGATCAATAAACCATGCTCATTCATTTGCCTCGCTACGAACCCCTTAGCCTGACTGTCTCCTGGTAAAACTTCCATTTTAATGTCCATTCCTTTCAGACAAAAAATCCATTTTCTTCACAAACGGCAGTCACAGAAATTTTGCAACAGATTAAGTTCAGTGAGTTTGTTATCCATTGAAGACAGTTTTTTCCTGTACTAAAGGGTAGTTAATTTTAACCCAATTGGTGGGAAAAACTGTCTTGTTGCGGGACGCTAATTTTTTGATATCGGTGTAGTCTTAACCACAAGCATATCTAAAGTGCTTTAAAAAAAATAATAACTTTTTGACTGATTAAATTAGAGGGAGAGACGTCATGAAATCAAAAAATATTCAGGGTATTAAGATCGGATTATTTGGGTCATTGGCGATAGTATTGGGAAATGTGAATGCTGTTCCTTTGCCGGGAGGCAGTCTGGACCCCACCACTATTCCAAAATATGTATCACCTTTGGTGATTCCGCCAGAAATGCCAAAGAGCAATTGCAAGAATGATGTAAAAAAACATGATCAATGTACTGATTACAATATTGCCGTTAGGCAATTCAAACAGCAGATTCTTCCCAAGGGGTTTCCCAAGACGAAAGTCTGGGGTTATGGTTCAGTTGATGAACCTGGTATTGCTACTAAAGGGGGATCTTTTTTTTACCCTGGTTTTACCATTGAGGCTAAGAGTAATCGAAATATCTCAGTTAAATGGATAAATGATCTGGTAAAAAAGAAAAGGAAGTTTTTACCTCACGTCCTGAAAGACACTATTGATCAGACGTTACATTGGGCAAATCCTCCTGCTACAAATTGTATGGACGGTACAAATCATACTGACTGTGCAGTTGCCAGTGACAAGCCTTATAAAGGGCCGGTGCCAATCGTTACTCATGTGCATGGCGCTGTTACTAATGCAGAAAGCGATGGTTATCCCGAAGCATGGTGGTTGCCCGATGCCAAAAACATACCGAAGGGATATGAAATGTCGGGAAGATTGTTTGATGACGCCGTTGGCCTGCCCAATGGTGATGATAATCCAGGCGACCTTGGTTACGCCATTTTTGAATATCCAAACAAGCAAAATGAGACGACTTTATGGTATCACGATCATGCTTTAGGTATAACGCGCCTGAATGTTTATGCCGGACTGGCAGGATTTTGGTTGATACGAGACGACAAAGGCCAGGAAAAATATCTTAACCTGCCAGGGCCTTCGCCTCGCGTTAATGACGAGCAGGGTAATAATCCTTTCGGTAAATATTACGAAATACCTTTGGTCATTCAGGATCGATCTTTCAACAAAGATGGCTCTTTGTTTTATCCAAAACACCGGGCGTTTTTTGAGCGTATTCCCAAGAAAAAACTCAAGATCAAATTTGCTCCTGAAACTGATATTGCTAAAAGATGGAATCCAGAGGCCTTCTTTAATGTGATGGTTGTTAATGGAATCAGTTGGCCTTACTTGGATGTGGACAAGGCTCGCTATCGTTTTCGGATTTTGAATGGAAGCAATTCTCGAACATTAAATTTGGCGTTGTTTGTTGTCAAGGCTGACGGTTCTCTTGGTAAAGAAATACCAATGTGGGTAATAGGCGGAGATCAAGGTCTGTTATCAGATGTAGTGAAAGTATCGACAGGCAAACAGGAGCTTTATGATGATGAAACTGGAACTATCCTTCCAACAACTGTAGACCCTGCCCAGGCATTATTAATAGCATCTTCCGAACGCATGGATATCATTGTTGATTTCACTAACCTTGTTACAGGAACTAAAGTGCGGATGGTAAATACGGCTCCTGATACCCCTTTCGGTGGATTTCCAGATTTTGCTGCCGATCCGCAAACGACGGGTCAGGTGATGGAGTTTGTTGTTGGGCCAAACTACGGCCCAGAATTTGCTCATCCAGGCAAATTATCACTGGCTGATCATGCGCTAATTAAGCCCAATAAAGCGCGTTATGTATCTCTGAATGAAGAAGAATCTTCAGAAGTTTGTGTTCTCATTAAACCTGATGGTTTGATCCTGCAACTTCAAGATGTTATTCCAGGCCCCACTTTTAAGGAAGACTGTAAAGTTGCGGGAGGTGTGCCATTTGCTCCTCGGCAAGCGCTGCTGGGAGTTGTTGATTCGTCGGGAATGCCGATACCATTGTTGGACGAAGCCGCTATCGCGGAGAAAAAGCAGGCTTGGTCGCAGAATAAAGTGTAACCTCATCATTTCCCTTTATTTTCATAACCAGTTAATGTGTCAGTTTCTCAAACAAACCATGAGGTT
>JALSJK010000132.1 GCA_026989395.1 Methylomonas sp. | reverse complement strand
ATGCGCGGGTCTTTTATGTTTGAAAAACATTCAATTATACTTTCACTCATGAGGCATTCCTTATATTTAAAATTAGAAATATCTCATAACTTACTTTTAATTAATATATTTTAATGCGTTTGCCCTGTATAACTACTAACCGATGGTAATTGCAACTTCGTGAGGGATTGTAAAAAGGATGTGATATGTCGTCACTTTTCCGGACAACCGATCAGGTGATTAAACAGGAGTCAGCAGACAGCATAGTAACCACGTCACTATACCAGCTGACTCTTTACAATCCCAAAAAAATGAATTGCACTTACAAGTTGAATCTAAGTTATTTTACCTGTTGACAAGAGGCGTCATATAGAAGTTAATTGGAAAATACTTACTCAGGCTTTATAAGCGCACATTATTTATCATGAAATTACCAATCCATGCATGATCTTTCACCGGCAACAAAATTAAAAAAGCTGCTTGAACAGCCTGGACTTTTAGTTTTCCCAGGTTGTCATGATGCAATTTCAGCAAAACTCTGCGAACAGGCTGGCTTTGATAGCGCCTTTATGAGCGGCTTTGCTGTCTCGGCTTCCCTTCTGGCTCAACCAGATACCGGACTGATTTCCTATGCAGAACTACTTGATCAAGGCAGAAATATTTGCAGCGCCGTTTCAATTCCCATTTGGGGGGACGGCGACACAGGATTTGGCAATGCAATTAACATAAAGCGCACAGTACAAGGGTACGCGCAAGCTGGTTTTGCTTGCATTATGTTGGAAGATCAATCGGCCCCCAAACGTTGCGGCCACACTAAAGGAAAATCCGTTGTAGAACGAGAGGAGGCCTTCCTTCGTATTCAGGCCGCTGTTGATGCACGAAATGAAGGCGCCGACATTCTGGTTATGGCACGAACTGACGCCAGAGCCACGCATAGTCTCGAAGAAGCCATTTATCGAGCCAATGTTTTTCATGAAATTGGTGCGGATATTACCTTTCTCGAAGCCCCGGAAAGTATGGAGGAAATGCACCAATACTGTAATTCCGTACCCGGTTACAAATTTGCCAATCTCATTGAACACGGCAAAACCCCCCTTGTTTCACATGATCAGCTCGCTGAAATGGGTTATAAAATTGCAGTTTACCCCTTAACTTTGCTCAATGTTTCGATCCTCGCTATGCAAACAGCGCTTAGCGCCTTAAAAAATAGCGAAAAACCCAGCCCCGTACTTGGCTTTGACGAACTCACCAAAGCGGTTGGTTTTCAAGATTATTACCGAGAAGAACAACGTTATGTTCAAATAGCCGATTTTAAACCCAAGAATTCAACAAAAGGTAAGAAGTCCCTATCAGTAAATAAAAGCTGAATATTCTGTTCAATACAATAAGTGGCAATAATTGTATCGATAGTTTTTCTTACTGTTATGCCTTTTTTTCTAAGCGCACGATAATTGTCTGCGCTTTTAACGGCAAGAACTTTATTTGAGAGCTGAAACAGTGGCAAAGCAGTTAATAACTGTTTTGCTATTTTATACTCATTATCGCCTCTAAAACCTTGAAGAACTTCTGTCAGAATATTATCCCCAATCACAACAGGCTTTATGCCCAAAATAGTATCAAGGTAAACTATCTCAGAGCATTCTCTCCCATTGAAATAGTCAATCCAAACACTCGAATCTACCATTATCACTAGTCAGTTCTCATTCTATCTAAATCATCATCCCATTTTAACTTACCTTTAAATTGTTTAATTTCTTCCTGTTTTTTTAATCTAATTAGAGTTTTGAGTGCTAATTCAACGGCTTCTCTTTTTGTTTTTAGTCCGGTAACTTGAAGTACATCAGTCATTAAATCATCATCAATTACAATATTTGTTCTCATGGGAGTACCCTTGTGTATAATTTTGTTCATATTTACACATTATAATGTTAGGCAATAAACATAACAAGCGCATCAAATTGACCCGCAAAAAGCGCCGTGGATTTTTTAGCGGTTGTGGCGGCTGGAAAATTCAATTATTATCAAAATCCATTGGCTTCAAATTTTTGCGGTCAATATATGCGAATCGTTATACTGATACTTCCACTTCATAACCGGCAAACTTGCGAATATTAATAACTCCGGAATCGAGTAGTAAATATTGGCCCTTAATCCCTTCCAACACTCCTGAGACTTCATCAATTTTATCAAGATTGAATGATTTAACTTTTTTCGGATAGGCATGAACTGGATATTCAATTTCAACCATTGACTCATCCCGCAAAATTTCAATCGCCGAATCGCCAAATTTCTCACTGATTGCAGCAATTTCCCCACTGCATTCATTTAATAATTCATCTCTTTTGACTGACAAATCAACATCGATCTGGATGTTTTTTAACATTTTTTGCCAACTGGTTTTATCACTGACATGCTTGGCTAATTCAATTTCCACCAAACCCGAAATTAATCGTGATTGAACCTTCATGATTGGCAATGCCTGGACGGCTCCCTGATCAATCCAACGGGTAGGAATTTGCGATTCTCGAGTAATCCCCACTTTGATCCCTGAAGAATTAGCCAAATACACATAATGAGGCTGAAAACATTGCTCCAACCCCCATTCCGGCTCTCTGCAAGTTCCTTTGTGATAATGGCATCGCTCCGGCCTGACGATACACATATCGCAGCGAGCTAAAGAAATAAAACAAGGATAGCAGTAGCCCTGATTAAAGCTTTTACTGGTTTTTCTTCCACAGTAAATACAATAAATATTTCCGGTGTATTTCAACTTAATGGCTTTCCCTATTACAGGGTTTAAATCGACCAGCTGATCCGATAAAGGTAACTTATATGTTACTGGCGAGCCCAGTGATACCTGCATTTTTCTTAATTGACCCTGCATAACTGTCATAAAATAAATTCAAAAAGAAGCTATAATGTCACGAATCATGATTTTGCACAAAAGAGGAACCAGATGCCTTTAATGGATGTCAGCCCGGGTATAGCAGTCCCCGAAGATATAAATGTCGTTATTGAAATCCCTGCTTACAGTGATCCAGTTAAATATGAAATTGACAAAGACACAGGCGCTTTGTTTGTAGACCGGTTTATGGGAACATCGATGCAGTATCCGACCAATTACGGGTATCTGCCTCACAGCCTCTCTGAAGACGGCGACCCTGTTGATGTGTTAGTCATATCCTCTTCCCCTATTTTGAGCAGGGCAGTAGTGCGCTGCCGCCCTATCGGGCTTTTAAAAATGGTTGATGAGTCTGGACCTGACCCAAAAATACTGGCCGTGCCGGTGAACAAGTTAACGCCATTTTTCAATAGAGTACAAACATATCGCGACATTGCCGAAGATCGGCTGGCCCGAATTGTGCATTTTTTTGAGCACTATAAAGACCTGGAAGAAGGCAAATGGGTAAAAGTTGAAGGCTGGAAAGGTCCCAAAGAAGCCAAGGACGAAATTCTTGAAAGTATTGCCCGTTATGAGGCTCTTGAAACAAAACCCCAGTTTTAAAAATCCAAGGCTACTGAAAAGCAAAAGGCCTGGCCAAGGGCTCGCCAATAAAAACCCCTTGACCAGGCCAGGCGACACTTTTCCAGTAGGCTTCAATCAAGGAATTTCCTCTCAGATAAAAATGCATCAGCACGGCTGGATTTGAAAATTTCTGCACAAAATTACAAGGCTCTACCACCGTACCATAACTGCCTGTCGCTCCTGCTTTCAGCCACTCCAGAATACTCATTTGCTTGCCTCCAGACAACACCCCGCCCGTCGAGGTTAAATGGTCAGCAACAGCTCCGGGTAAAAAGGTATTGGTTGCAATTTTGGGTACATGTGTTAAACCGGTAAAATAAAACATCACGTCCGTTTTATTTTCAATAAAGTCCTGCTCCAGATAATAAACCGGCCAAAGCCCCTTAAACATCAATGCTGTTTTAAAAAAAATCTTTCCCCGGCTGCTCCGATTTTTGTCCGATGTCACCAATAAATAAGCGCTCCCTTCTGGATTGGTAAAATCAGAAGCAATACCGCGATCAATTAATGCCTTGACTTCAGCAAAACTTTTTCCAGCCAGCATCATGGTTGGCCGCCAATTTAACTTGGTGAATGGCTTGTCTGTCATAGAGTTAAAATACGGACTACTTAATGTTGGTTTGCAGCCTTTGGCACAAAATGACTCATTGTAACCAGCGGCAAAAGCGGTAGTAATAGACATACAGCCAACTCGATAAGGCAACATCCAGGTCAATGCATAAGCTTGAACATGCGCTGGAGTTTGCATATCCACCAACTTTTTTATCCCTTTAAACTGATCTTTAGATATCGTTTTTTGACCGGGATTAAAGCTAATATGGATTATTTGGTTATTGGGTATGTTCCTTCGTTTTTGATAATACCGTCCAATTTTCACACTGAGTGGATCTGCATCATTAACAATAACAGCTAAATCTTTATTGGTTAAAGATGGTAGTGGCATATAGATCAACGGCACTTGAGACCATGCCAGCGTATTCCATGCAAAGATAAAAATCAGAATGATTCTACTTCTGGAAATAAAAAAACTGAGTATTTTAGTTAGCAAATTAGTCCTTTTTCTGCAAGTATCCATTGGTGTTTTCAGTAATCCAGCGCTCTTCATTAGTAGCAAGTGTTTCCTTTTTCCAAAACGGCGCTTTGGACTTGAGCGCCTCAATTATGTAACGACTAGCATCAAAAGCATCTCCTCGGTGAGATGCCCAGACAGCTACCAACACGATGGTTTGATCCGGGGCAATCAGGCCAACCCTGTGCACAACCAAAGCATCAAAAATCTGCCAGCGCTGCTGTGCTTCGACAATAAATTTCTGCAATTGTTTTTCTGTCATCCCTGGGTAATATTCCAGGGTCATTGCTTCAACATGTTGTCCATCACTGAAATCACGCATAGTCCCGATAAATATGCTGGTTGCACCATAGCTTCCTGCAATATCAGACAGTTGTTTCTGATAGCTCTGAATTTCTAGAAACGGATCAAAATCTTCAGGGTAAATTTTAACTTGCACTGATTATACCTTTCTCGTTCGACCAAAAATTTTCCCGCGTTCAAAAATCTAAAAGGTCAATTTTTCTAAAAGAATACCATAATCTGCCTTATCGAATTATTTCATTGGCCTGGGACGAAAATCCGAAACCATTCAGACACTATTCAGCTGACTCTGTTTAGAATCTGGGGTCAATACTACACCCTACTCGTTACAATCATGACCTTGCTAACATTGCTAACAGCAAGAACTCTAGGTAGAATCATTCACTAATTGGTATCTTAAAAAAATTAATTTTTGTCTGAGAAAAACACTAAATGAATATATCAAAACTACTGTTACCTTTATTACTACTTTTTATAATCTCTGGGTGTACTTCATATACGAATCGCGACTTTGTTGAGTTATTTAATGCGGAAGGCCTAGTTACTGAAGAAACTGACCGGGGAGTAGTGGTTTTTTTACCCGAGGTATTTTTTGAATTCGGGAAATATGACCTAACTCCAACAGCCGAGGAAAAAATTTCCTTAATTTCAACCATCGTTAATGATTCACGCGCTCTTGACAGAAAATTAGCCGTTGAAGGACATACTGATTCAATTGGCGACGAGAATTATAATTTAATGCTCTCCACGCAACGGGCAAAAACAGTGACGCATGAATTGACCGAAAACAATGTAGCACCCGAACGTATTACTACAGTTGGATATGGAGAGAAATATCCAATTGCCCCAAACACCAATGCTGATGGCAGCGACAACCCTGAAGGAAGAAAAAAAAATCGTCGGGTTGAAATAATCGTTGAAAATCCAACGGATTAGATAGACCTTTGATGTGAAAAACGCTCTGAAAAACAATAATTCACAGAATTTCAACGATTATTTTGGCTTCAATGAGAATCCATTTTCGGAAACATATGATATAAACTTTTTTTTTCTCAATGAGGCGAATAAAAAGCGATATCAAGAGTTATTACCGGATATCTATCGGGGCGTCAACTTAACCTTGTTAATTGCCGAACAAGGCGTTGGAAAAACTGCTTTCTTGCAGCAACTAATTGGTTTAGACCCGTTCCAACTGCGGGTCATGTATATTCAAGCCATTCCAGGGCATGATTTAACTGACGTTCTTTACAGTGAAATAATACCAACTGCTAACAGTCCTGATACAAATAAAACTGAACAACTAATTAAACAGTTAACAAAGCTGCATCAACAAGGAATCAGCCCGATTCTCATTGTAGATGATGCCCAATTATTAACTGACGCCAGTCTAGAACCAGTACTGCAACTTTCAAAGCAACTATGTGAACAACAACGGCCTCTCCTGCAATTAATCTTAGCGGCGGACCCAACATTCCCGGCGCGTTTTGACACCCCCTCCCTGCTAACATACAAACCGTCAATTTCCCGACTATATCATCTTAATATACTGACACTCGCTGAGGTGCGCGACTTTATCAATTTCCGCTTAAGACAAGCAGGCTGTACTCATGAAGACCTCTTTAGCAACAGTGCTGTGCGTACAATTGCTACCCGGTCCAAAGGCATCCCGCGATTGATTATTAAACTTTGCAGAGAGGCGTTACAACAAGCCGCCATTGATGGCGAACATATCATCAATGAAAAAACGATTGCTTATGCTGCCAAGCACCTTTTTTCAACTCACGACCAAAATAATCACAACTTTGAAATATCCAATATTGTTTCTCAACAACCCACTCAACTAGAACGACCGAAAAAAATTAAAAACCAGCCGGTTGCACTGGGTCGATTAGTCAGTCTTTCTTTAGCCGCAATAGCCTTACTAACATTTGGAGCGGTAATCTTACTGAACATTAAACCAGAGAAAAAACCCGCAATTGTTACCAACTTAAATACCACTATTCAACCAAAATTAGACGAGGAAAATACTTTACTTACGTTTTCTGCGGGTCAAGTGCAAAAAAACCAAGTTTTACAAACAGAAAAAGATACTAGTAAAGCAGAAACTCAACTAGCAGGCGACAAAGCTGCTTCAGAATCACTCAAAACTGAAGAATCAACTTCAAAAACTCTACTAACCGAAGATCAAAGTAATCTTGCAAATCTCGACACTTTAATAACTAAGCCAACAAAACAAAGTCCATCCTTGATTGCCCCCACTTCTTTAAATAAGCCAAAATTACAACTTGAAAACTCAACAGAATTACCAAAAACTGCAAAAAGCAGTACGCAGCCCAAGATCGCTAAAAAAAACCAATCAGCTAAGCGTGAACTGGCTCATAATCTTGACAAAAGAGAACGATTGGCAAAACAAAGATCAGAGGCCCGTTTAAAATTACATCAATCCGGTATTAGTTTTGGAATTGAATCATTAATGGCCGCTGCAGCCAGTGGCGATAATAAAACCATGGAATTACTGTTAACTGGAGGGGTTCCTGCAGATATTCAAGAACAAACCCGGGGATTCACAGCGCTTGCAATAGCAGCCGGTCATGGCCATAACGACATCATCAAGCTGCTGGTTTTAAAATCCGGCGCCTCAGTAAATCTTAAAAACTTCAAAGGCCGAACAGCACTCATGATAGCTGCGGAAAGTGGCCATGCT
Source organism: Methylomonas sp. (assembly GCA_026989395.1). Lineage (GTDB taxonomy): Bacteria > Pseudomonadota > Gammaproteobacteria > Methylococcales > Methylomonadaceae > JALSJK01. Next base: position 4,983 of record JALSJK010000132.1, on the reverse strand, counting down.
GACACTGTTGACTTTTTGCTGTCAAATGGCGCTAAGGCCAACCTTAAGGATAAAAATGGCTGGACGGCATTGATGTTTGCAGCTTATAACAACCACTTGCAAACCGCCCATATTCTATTGGACTGGGGTGCGAATGCTCATTTAAAAAATAACGCCGGGAGGACGGCAATGCAAATTGCACGCAGCCGTGGGAATCTGGGATTAATCAAGATGGTAACCCAAAAAGACACCGGCAAAACGAGCGCCTCTGATCAACTTAATTTAAGCAGTAATAACAACCCCCATCCAAGAACAGGCTAATAAAACGCGAGCCGTCTTACTGTGCTAAATAAATCATTTTTAAAAAATCAAGCCGGTACTAACATACCAAAAAGCTGATCTTTTAAAGCCAAACGTTTTTTCTTGAGACCCTCAATATATTCATCTGACGGTGTTTCCAAACCCTGCTCAATTCGACGCACCTCTCTGTCAACAGCATGATATTCATCAAATAATTTAGCAAAGCGATTATTTTGTACTTTCAATTGATGAATTCGATCAGAATACTCGGGAAATTCATGGTGAAGATCGTGATGCTCGCCAAACATGCTCATTTCTCCTTTTTGCAATAACATTAGAATAATGTAATTTTATCACATAAGAAATAATTTCAATACAAAAATTATGGCTTTAGAAAGCAAATGACAGCTCGCATCAAAAAACTAACCAGAAATAATCTTTTGCAATTCTGGTATACATGAGCCACAATTTGTTCCGGCTTTTAGTAAGTCTCCAATTTCTTCAACTGTTTTGACGGAACCAGTTTTGACGGCATCTTTAATGGTATTTTCACCCACACCAAAACAGGCACAAACCATAGGTCCACAGTCAGCCAAACCTGACCCCGGCTTACCTGCTAACAAACTCATGCGCACTTCATCGCTGATTGTTGTTTCAGAAAATAGCTGGCTTAGCCAGGATCTCGTCGGCAAATCGAATTCCGAAGCAATAAAAACAACACTCTCCAACTGATTTTCCACTATTCTGGCTGCACGAAACCGGTTAATACCCTGGTCAATAAATTCAATCCATTCGCCATTCTTGCCTAATTGGTTTTTAGCCCAGTCAGAAGGGTTTTCAATAGTTTTTTCCCCAGCTAATTCATAACGATAAAATTGCTGGCCTTTTATTTTTACCCAATATTCAGAATCGATTGACTTTATGGCCTTTCTTGAAAATAAAAAACCATACCAAACAGGACCATATGGCATTATTCTAACCGGCGTATGCTTTGATTCGGGCTGACCCGATATTGAATCTACCACCGGATTAACCAGTGAATTAACCCGGCCTTTAGAAGCAAGAAAATCATTCCAATGCATCGGCACAAAGACGCTACCAATACGTTGCTCCTCCGTAACAACAACCCGTGCCAACATATTCCCCCACTTACTCTCCAACCTGGCTAGACCACCATTTTTTAATTGATAATGGCTGGCATCGACTGGGTGGATTTGTACTATCGGCTCAGAAATATGTGTGTTCAATCGTGGCGAACGCGAGGTTCTGGTCATCGTATGCCATTGGTCACGTACACGGCCGGTATTAAGTGACAAGGGGTATTCCACTGTCACCGGGTTTTGAGGCATTCGCGGAATAACTGGAATCAGTTGCGCTTTCCCTGTTCTGGTAAAAAAATACTTGTCTTCAAATAGACGCTTTGTTCCAGCTGGATTTTTCAGCGTCACCGGCCATTGTACAGGCAACAGAGTGTCATATTGTTGATCACTAATTCCTGCTAATCCACTGATATCAAAATCACGTTTTCCATTATTTTCAAAGCCAGACAATGCGGCGTGTTCTCTAAAAATATCTGCCGAGGATTGATAATTAAAGGCATCACCAAAACCCATACGCTTGGCAACCTCTGATAAAATCCACCAATCTTCTTCGGCCTCACCAGGGTGGGGTAAAAAACTATGTTGACGGGAAATTCTGCGCTCTGAATTTGTCACCGTACCAGTTTTTTCACCCCAGGCCAACGCCGGTAATAAAATATCGGCTCGTGCTGCAGTCCCCGTGTTAAGTTCACATTCCGAAACAATCACTAACTCACAATCTTCTATTGCTTTTCGCACTTTATCCGCATTGGGTAAAGTCACAACCGGGTTGGTCGCAATTACCCAAATAGCTTTGATTTTACCTTCGGCTATTGCCTCGAACATATCAACTGCTTTCAGCCCCGCAGTAGCTGCGAGGTTATCAGTTTGCCAAAAACGCGAGACTAAATCGTGATGCTCAGGGGTTTCCAATTCCATATGAGCAGTCAGCTGATTGCTTAAAGCACCCACTTCCCGGCCACCCATTGCATTCGGCTGGCCTGTAATTGAAAAGGGGCCCGCTGCAGGCTTGCCGATTCTACCAGTAAGTAAATGACAATTGATAATGGCATTAGATTTATCTGTTCCTGATGAGGATTGATTTATACCTTGAGAATACAGTGTCACCACTTTTTCAGTATTGATGAATAACTGATAAAACTGACTAACAACCTGCTCATTCAATTCACAAACCTGCGCAACCCTGGCAACATCAGGCGCTGTCTGTTCAGCAGCCTTCAAAGTATCAACTAAGCCTTCGGTGTGCTGATTAACAAAATTCCAATCTACCTTATTGTGCTGATTTAAAGCAGTCAGCAAACCATTAAACAAGGTCGCATCAGTACCCGGTCTAATCGACAAATGTACATCAGCAATATCACAAGTTGCTGTTTTACGAGGGTCAATGACGACAATTTTTAACTCTGGTCGCTGTTTTTTGGCTTTAACAATCCTTTGAAAAACAATCGGGTGACACCAGGCTGTATTGGAACCCTCAATGACAATCAAATCTGCCAATTCAAGATCCTCATAGCAACATGGCACAGAGTCACTTCCAAAAGCACGCTTATAACCGGCAACAGCTGACGACATGCATAACCGCGAATTGGTATCAATATTTGCACTGCCGATAAACCCCTTCATCAGCTTATTGGCAACGTAATAATCTTCAGTTAATAATTGCCCAGAGACATAAAATGCGATTGCATCAGGCCCATGTTTCGATATAACTTTTTTTAACCTTTCAGTAACAGCGTCTAATGCAGTTTCCCAAGATGTCTGTTTGCCATCAACCATTGGATGAAGTAAACGATCCTCTAATCCTATTGTATCTGCAAGCGCAGACCCTTTAGAACACAATCGTCCAAAATTTGCAGGGTGTGACTTATTGCCCTGAACACTCACTAAGCCATTTTCTAACTTCGTTACTTCTACACCGCAACCTACACCGCAGTACGGACAAGTTGTTAAAACTGTATTTAAATCATTCATGTTATTTGCATTTCTGTTTCAATATGGTGCTGACCAAATAAAATATTTTCACGCATATCAGAAATATCCTGCCGATCTTTTAGTAAAGAAAAGTACCATAGCCCATCGTTGGTATCACCATAGAGTACAATACCTATAATTTTATTATTTTTAATCACCAACTTTTTATAAATATGCCGGGCAAAATCCTTGTAAACCATGGATTCTGTTGACCTATCCCCTATAAAATTTCCTGCTGAAAATAAATTGATTCCTGTCACCTTCAGCTGTGTGGATGTTGCTCCACTTTTATAGCTAATAACGTCATTATTAACCAGATGATTCGCTAGTACTTTTGCTTGCTCAAATAGAGGGGCTACCAAACCGAAAGTTTTATCACGATGCTGCACACATTCCCCAACCGCATATATCTTTGGAGTCATCGTTTGTAAACTATCATCAACCAAAATTCCACGATCACATTGAATACCAGACACTTGAGCCAATGAAATATTTGGTCGGACACCAACAGCCATTACCACAAGATCCGCCTTAACCACGGAACCATCTCTAAACCGCACTTTTTCTACTCTTTTCTTGCCTAGCAATGCTTCAGCATGGTGATCCAGCAAAAAATTCATGCCGCTTTCCTCTAATTTTGATCGCAGCAGGCCAGCAGCTTCTTGATCCAACTGCTGACTCATCAAGACATTATTTCTGTGCACAACGGATACATTCATCCCTTGTTTAATCAAACCATTTGCCGCTTCCAAACCCAGCAAACCACCACCAATCACCACGGCATTCTTGTGAGTTTTTGCTGTTTCGATCATAACTTTGACATCATTAATATGTCTAAAACTGATAACTCCCTCCAGGTCTTTACCCGAAATATCCAGCATTACCGGCACAGACCCTGTCGCTATAATTAACCGGTCAAACTCGGCAATAGTTCCATCATCTGCAAGAACCCTATGTCTGGCATGATCTATTTTTGTAATCGTTTTACCAATATATAAATTTATGTTGTTATCTTCATACCATTGCAAATCATGAATAATGATTTCACTAAGCTTTTTATCCCCCGCCAGAACAGGAGATAACATAATCCGGTTATAGTTTCCATGAGGTTCTGCGCCAAAAACAGTAATTTCAAATTTATCCGGAGACAACTTCAACAGTTCATCTACAGTTCTCATTCCAGCCATACCGTTACCGATAAGTACCAATTTTTCTTTCATTATTTATTTGTGCCTGATAATTTTTGTTGATAGGTTACTAAGAAACGCGCTAGAAATAATTCGAACTACCGGCTTGTCTTTTTATCCGTCTTCTGCATTTAAAATCGTTCGAAAACTTTTAGAACAACATTAGGTGATAAAAGCCACCCAAACCGAAACTTCTATCTAAAAGGACCAAGCAAAACTTATGCCTGTTTCTATTAATCTGTTAATCAAGCGAAGAAAACAACAAGAAATAAATATGACTTTGGGGGTGCAAATCCGGGCAAATCAAATCAGCCCATAACCTTGTTGGACGAAGCCGCTATCGCGGAGAAAAAGCAGGCTTGGTCGCAGAATAAAGTGTAACCTCATCATTTCCCTTTATTTTCATAACCAGTTAATGTGTCAGTTTCTCAAACAAACCATGAGGT
>JALSJK010000131.1 GCA_026989395.1 Methylomonas sp. | reverse complement strand
TAGCTAGAAGACAACAATTCTGGTTTTAGATAAACAACCCCTGCTACGGACAAACCAGACAATACAATAAATTTTATTCCAACCGTAACCCTCTCCCAAACAGCAACATCTTTTGCTCCTTTAAGATTAATTAAAACAAATAAAACAATGATTCCGATTGAAAAAACGTGATGCAAGATTGCTGACTTTTCATTATCAGGTAAAAATGTTACTGCATAATTTCCAAACGCTTTAGCAATTAAACTTAAGGAAACAATTGCTGCAAAGTACAACATAATCCCCATAGTGCCAGTAAAAAAGCCAACACCATAGGATTGAGACAAATACTCTATTATCCCCCCAGAGGAGGGATAACGAGCACCTAATTTCCCTAATGAATAGCCGCTAAATAAGGCTATGATTCCACCGATAATAAATGAAATATAAACTGCACTGCCTGAAATAGCACTCGCTTCACCAAGCAGTGCAAAAATTCCCGCACCAACCATCGCGCCTATTCCCATTGAAACAGCCGACCAGAACCCAATAGGTTTTTTTGATTGATGCATCTTAAGCGTTAACCCGAATATTAACGGTCACTTGTTAGTCCAATTAAAAGCACTGTCATAGCTTTCAAAATTCCTCACTTCTCCAGAAGAAAATCATGAGCTAACCTTTGCAACAATTTCTTGCCAGTTTTTATTTCCATATATTGCGATTTTCTCAAACTCGCTTCCATGATTAAATCCAAAATTAAAGTCATCCAAAGCAGGTCTTAACTCCCAGCCCAAAAAATAAATTTCCAGTCGCGTTAACAAAAATATTTCCGGGATGGCCTTGAGTTGGTTTTCTATTTCATGGATGTCTTACTTTTCGTATTATTCTGCAATCTTCCAATTTTTCATAATAATAAGTTTGAATGAAAGTGCAATGCAAGCAATGCTCCACACGATAACGGCTCCACTGGGTAAATCCAGTAACGAAGATAAAATCAGGCCAAGACCATAACCCGATCCGCCAATAACATACCCGGTCAACAATGCTTTTTTGTGTCCGACACTTCCCAGAGCAGGGATAATCAGGCTGGCAAACACCAGATAAACCCCAATTAACTGTACGGAGCTGGTAACGGCTACTGCAAACAGCAAGTAGAATCCTAGGTGATTCAATCGCTGTCGAAAACCAAACCAAATCAGTAAAACAAAACCTGTCACCAAGGCTGTTGGCAAGAGTTGATCCCAAGTAACCCAGAGAATCTGCCCTACCAATAAATCTTTGAGTGATTCGCCACCGTGCGGGTTATTTGCCAGCAGTAAAATACTGGCAGTTGCTGCCAATATAAAAGTGACACCGATAAGGGCTTCCTGAAATTGCTGGTAGTGCTTCTCTAGCCAGCCTAATGCTACCGCTGCAATCAGGGCGCTACTTAGTGCGACCAATTGCACTTCCCAGCCGTGTGCTTCCCAGCCGAAGCGGTAGGCTACAATCACTCCAAGCCCTGCAATCTGAGCAATCGCCAGATCAATGAAAATAATGCCACGTTTAAGCACTTCTTGCCCTAGCGGCACATGGGTCGCCAGTATCAGCAGGCCGATAATAAATGCCGGCCCAAGGATGGAAAGTTCCAAACCTTCAAAGCTCACGGCACAGCCTCCAACAACTGATTCAAGAACCTGTCGAACCACTGCGTCAAACTCTCTTTTTCGGCGACACTAAATGGCAAAGCGACAACGGGAAGTCCTGTTTTTTGTGTCAACCAACGGGCCGATTTATCACTCTGATAGTCCGCAACCAAAATCATGTCGGCTGGGTTTTTCTTTAGCTCGGCAAGCACTTTGCTCAAATGG
>JALSJK010000130.1 GCA_026989395.1 Methylomonas sp. | reverse complement strand
GATGCAACACTTCAAGGTGTTTAATCTCGTCGTCTGATAGGTGGTAATCATTCATGTCGCTATTATATTCGCAATCAATGTAATGCGCCAGCTAGTTAATGTGCATTCTTAATCGCGAATAGTATACTAAAATATCAGAAAATGAAAATAGAGTTTCTTTCTGTCTATTCCAGGGCCTTCTATGTTTGAAAAAGATTTAGCTATGCAAGTAGTCATGAGAAATAATTAATGCTGAAAGCTATAAATATCTCATAACTGCCTTTTAACTAATATATTTTAATGTGTTTACCCGCAACAACCATGACTTTCAGAGAAAATCCCGGAAAATTCTATTTCCCCAGATAACCGTTTTATATAATATTCCGAGTTTTTTTTGAAAACAGTCATGCAAAATGGGCATTTACAAAAATATATTGTTTCACCGTTGTAATTAAGCGCCACTGTATGATCAATTGGTTTCTCCGCTAAACAACTTGGGCATACAACAAGATCTTTCGTGTCATTTATTATTGTTTCTGGGTTGCTATCAAATATCACCGCACATCCATCGCAGCAGAATGAATATTTTTTATTATTATAACTTCGGGTTATGGCATTTTTATCAACAACACCCAACCTTACTAGTGAACAACCGCATGTAGGACAAATTAAAGTTTTCATTTTCCGATTCCAAAATCAGTTTCTATACGCATAACGACCAAACTCATTGGCTAACGGCAATGAGGCGAAATCACCATTAGTCAATGATTATTAGTCCTTTGTTGATTCATTACAAACTTTACAATTAATATAAAAAGAAATACAACCCAATTGACAGAAAAAACGCTATGTATCCAACGATAAGGAATTGCGCGGTGAACATAAGGATATTATTTGTAGCTTCATTTGTAACGTAAATCTTGTATGCAATTAAATTTGCTAATGACCCGAAAAGATTGCCAAACCCACCTGCGTTAACTCCCCAGAGCAATGCTTCCCAATTTGTCGTAAATTTTGCAAACAATAGCGTCGCGGGAACATTACTCATCACTTGACTTGCCAAAGCTGAAAACAAGAATATATGTCCTGAATAATTTATTTCAGATGCCAGAATTAATTTCATATTTTCTGCAACACCGAAGAAAAAAAAGAAGCTGAATAAAAGTGCGTAATCAACATATAATGCTTTTCGGTCGAATAACAGAGCGAAGATAATAACGAGAATTCCGGTACTGACAGGCAGAACATGGAAAACTGTTAATAGCACAATAAAAAGTAACCCGCCAAAAACAAATGACTTCTTATTTATTTCTTGAGAAATTATTTCTTGGCCGCTGTTTGATGTGTTTACGAAAAATGATAAAACAATCAGGATGGCCAGGAAAGCCAATGAAAATGGCGCAATAGCCTCAGTAAAACTAACCAATTGAACCCCATAAAACCAATAAATATAGAGATTTTGCGGATTGCCAAAGGGAGTTAAGCCGAACCTGCATTTGCTGCCAGTACTTCAAGAATGACCAAAATTCCTTTGCGATCAATATTCAGCGATAAAGTTAGTGGCACAATAACGATTAAGGCAATATCGTTTGTCACCAGCATAGACAGAAAAAATGTTATTACCACCAGTTTTAATGCGATAGCTTTCCCTTTTCCGATTATTTGGGCAATCTTTAAGATCAGCCCACTATTGTGAAGCCCTTTAACAGAAACAAAAAGTGCAAACAAGATAAACAGCACCTGTAGCTCCTGGATAGAATAGTCAGGAAAATGCTTGGTATAGAAAGATGTCAGAACCAAAGCAACACCCGATGCTATTACCAGCCACTCTTTCAGAACAAAATCAATGAATGTGCTTTGTACTTTCAATAAAACTCCCGTTACCTGACATGAGATAATCACATTTATACATAAAATGACTGATTGTTTTTATTATCTAGAAAGTCAAGATATAATCCAGGTCATTACCATATCAAATCAAAAACTTAAAATCTTTATGGATTATTGGATCACTCTTTATGTCTAAACCATTACGATCAATTATTGGTTTACTGTTGTTAATTACCACAGTCAGCCTCGCAACCTGTCAATCAATGTTGAATGTCATCCCTGGCAGCCAACTATCCTCCCCTGAAAAAACAATCCGATCGTTATGAATCAAACAGAACAATTAAAAAAACCTAAACCTTATCAGAAAAAACAAGGCAAAGGTCTACTTTATACTGGCCGGGGGTTATTACTCTATATATTACCTTTGCCATTAATTCCCGCCTCGATTTTGTCATTCGTCTATGGTGATTTCACAAGCATTGTCACCAATGTTGGCGCTTGTGCCGCTTTTTTATTGGCGGCAAGCTTATTAAGAAAAGGTATTGCCGAAGAAAAACAATATCTAGCTAAGAAAATTGCCCGCCCCCCAAAGTGGCCTCTCAAAACTATCGCTGCTTTTATTGTTGCTATTACTACAGCCTGGGTTGCATTAATTGGTGCGGGTCATTCCTTCTTAACCTCATTGGCTTTTGGTCTGGGGGCTTTTGGCGGCATGACCTTGCTTTACGGCTTTGATCCTCGCCGAGAAAAAATGGTTACCGGGTCTCACGGTTATACAGCCGAAGAAATATCTCAAACCATTGATGATGCTGAAACTCAAATTACTGGCATTGAACAGGCTAACAAACAAATTCTTAACCGTCTGTTTAACCAGAGAATTCGAGTTATTTGTGATCATGCACGGGAAATTCTGGCAATGTTAGAAGAAGACCCTGGCGATATCAGGAGAGCCAGAAAATTTTTGAATACTTATCTAGATGGCGCACTTAAAGTGACTGAAGGCTATGCCGACATGCAGAAAAAACATCAATCGGAACAACTTACCCAGAAATTCGACAACGTGCTGCAAACCATCGAATCTGTTTTTATTGAGCAAAAACAAAAATTACTTGAAGATGACGTTCTTGACCTTGATGTCAAAATTGAGGTTCTCACTGCACAACTAAAACACGAAGGGGTCATTTAAATTTTAACTCCTCCAACAACACAAAGGAAACAAACATGAGTGAATCCAACCCTATAACAACTAAAAATGATGAAATCAACATCCCTGGCAGCTCTGTTTTTGAAGAGGTTGTCCCGGGAGTCAGTAAAGATATCTTGGCTTACGATAAATCAGACGCCGAAGATAAAAAACAAATTGACAAAATCATTGCAGAGCTAAACATCAATGACTCAAAATCCATCATTTTTTTCGGCAGCAAGGCCCAGGAAGAATTGACAGTCATCTCCGATCGAATGTTAGAAGGCGTAAAAAACAAGGACTTAGGCTCAGCCGGTGGCGATTTGAATGCAATGGTTGCAACCTTGCGCGGTTTTGATGTTGATGCGTTGGATCCCAATAAAAAACCAGGTTTTTTTGCTCGGCTTTTTGGCAAAGCCAAGCCGGTGGTTCAGTTTTTACAAAAATATGAAGAAGTCCGTAAACAAATTGACTCGATTACCGACAAACTTGATGCTCATAAAACCACTCTGCTGACTGACATCACCATGCTCGACAAATTGTACGAGGCGAATCTGAAATATTTTCATAATCTCGACTATTATATTGCCGCAGGCGAAGAAAAGCTAAAGCAACTCGATGATCAAATTATCCCCGATAAAGTAAAGCAGGCCGAATCTTCTGAAGCAGTCATTGAAGCGCAAGAGCTAAGGGATTTACGCTCGGCAAGAGACGATCTGGAACGCCGCATTCACGATCTGCGGTTAACCCGTCAAGTGGCCATGCAAAGTTTACCTGGTATACGTCTGGTTCAGGATAATGACAAGGGGCTGGTTAATAAAATCAACTCAACGGTTGTCAATACCATTCCGTTATGGCGACAACAGTTGGCGACGGCGGTTGCTATTTACCGATCTTCAGATGCTGCTGAAACCTTGCAGGCGGCGACTGATTTGACTAACGATCTACTCGAAGCCAATGCCAAAAACCTTAAAGATGCAAATGCATTGACCCGCGAACAACTGGAACGAGGAGTTTTTGATCTTGAGTCAGTTAAAAAAGCAAATGCTACACTTATAGAAACAATCAATGAAAGTTTAAAAATAGCTGATGAAGGCAAAAAAATGCGTGCCGAAGCAGTCAAGCAACTTGAACAATGTGAAGCGGAATTACGCAAAACACTGTCTGCGGCTGCCAGCCGGAGCACAGAAACCGAAATCAGCGAAACCACAGAAAAACTACCTCCGGAGTAAATAATGGGAATACTGGATAAACTGTTTGGCGAATTTGTCGATGTCATTGAATGGCTGGACGATTCCGGTGATACGATGGTGTACCGCTTTGAACGCTATGGCAATGAAATAAAATATGGCGCTAAATTAACAGTTCGCGAATCGCAAGTTGCAATTTTAGTCAACGAAGGCCGCGCCGCAGATTATTTTGAACCTGGCATGTACGAGCTGAAAACCAGCAATATGCCAATTATGACTACATTGGAAAACTGGCCCCACGGCTTTGAGAGTCCTTTTAAGGCCGAGGTTTATTTTTTCAATATGCATCGGTTTGTCGACCTTAAATGGGGGACAAAAAACCCAGTCATGTTGCGTGACAAGGAATTTGGAGCTGTCAGGCTACGGGCTTTTGGTACTTACTGTGTCAGAATCAAAGACCCGTTAACCTTCATTAAAGAAATCGTTGGCACCAGCGGCCATTTCACAACCGACGACATCACCGACCAATTACGCAACCTGATTCTATCCCGCTTTGCTAATATCCTCGGTGAGTCCAATATTCCGGTTTTGGATCTGGCTGCCAATTATGATGATTTAAGTGAATTTATCACTGCAAAAATTGCCCCTGAATTTCTGGAATACGGCCTTGAAATCACCAAGCTGCTAGTTGAAAATATCTCTTTGCCTCAATCTGTTGAAGAAGCTCTGGACAGACGCACCAGCATGGGCGTCATTGGCAATTTAAGGGATTACACTGAATTCCAGGCTGCTGAAGCCATGAAAGCTGCCGCAGAAAACCCATCAGGTGGTGCATCTGAAGGTATCGGAATGGGTATGGGATTTGCCATGGCCAATAAAATGGGAGAATCGCTTTCTACTCCTCAATCACAAAACCAACCGCCATCCTCTCCACCGCCTTTACCAGAGCAACTCAGCTATTATGTTGCTGTAAATGGCCAACAAACAGGCCCGATCAATGCCTCGAAGTTAATTGATCAAATCAAATCAGGGGAAGTGACTTCTGACACACTGGTCTGGAACCAAAAGCTTGTTGAATGGACGGCAGCTGGCAAAGTTCCTGAGTTGACAAAATACTTTGCCGCTACGCCTCCACCTTTACCTCCAGATAGTAGCTCAGACCAGAAAATGTAGTTTGATTATTAATCCTTCCAATAAATCAAGGTTGCAGCTTATTATCTAGTCTGCAACCTCATCTGCTAAAAAAACTGGAAATCAGAATTTCTCTGCTACTACTTTAAATTGACTTCGTGCAAACAAATCAAACTTCCGAAACAAAACCTGTAACTGTTAATAATCAATTTCCCTGCGCCAAATGCGGCGCCTTATTGAAATATCAGCCTGGCAGTCAATATCAGATCTGCGAATATTGTAATTTCAAAAATATCATTGCCCTCAAGCATGAAGTTATCAAGGAATACGATCTGCAACAAGCTTTACAAAAGCTAGAAAAAGTCAAGCCTGCCAGTGTTTCTGAGCAAGCCCATTGTAATTCCTGCGGGGCAAGTTTTAAATTTGCGGAAAGTGTTTTTGCTGGTGAATGCCCGTTTTGTGGTTCAGACGTCGTTACCAACTTTGAACAAACCAAACCCATCCATCCAAAATCATTACTACCTTTTCTGATTGATGAACAGTTCGCCAAAAAACAATTTCGCAAATGGCTTGATAGCTTGTGGTTTGCACCGGGTGAAGTAAAAAAATATTCCCGAGACAATACCAAACTTGTTGGTATCTACCTGCCATACTGGACTTATGACAGTTCCACCGAAAGTGATTATACCGGTGCCAGAGGTGATACTTATTATGTACAGGAACGTGTTACTTATTATCAAAACGGACGCCGGGTTTCGACCATAAAACGGGTTCCAAAAATTCGCTGGACCAATGTTCGTGGACGAGTCTCACGTTTTTTTGATGATGTCTTGATTGGCGCCAGTTTATCCTTGCCCCGACAAATTCTTGATCGCTTGCATCCCTGGGATCTTGAAAACCTGGTTCCTTATGATGAAAAATATATCAGCGGCTTTCAAAGTGAATATTATCAAATTGATTTAGATGAAGGTTTTGACCGCGCCAAACGCATCATGAATGGCATTATTTATCGTGATATTGCTTTTGATATTGGCGGTGATCACCAACGTATTTACCAAGTCAAAACTTATCATCGAGATACTACTTACAAGCATTGTTTATTACCCATCTGGTCAGCTGCGTTTTCTTATCGAGACAAAACCTACCGCTTTGTGGTAAATGGACGAACCGGACAGGTTCAAGGCGAGCGTCCTTATAGCGTTTGGAAAATTATATTGGCAGTTATTGCCGGATTAATTGTCGTCATTGGCGGCCTGAGTTATATGGAGCATATTGGAGCTTTTGATCAAATTCAATATTCTGGTTACTAATCAATTCCATATTATCCGTTAAAATATCCCTTCTTTGTCTGGCAAAAATTGATGAATAGAAGATAAGTTATTGAAATAATTTTTGCCTGTACCGATATCCCTTTTATTAAATGACTATCCTTAAAATGACAACTGAAAATACCTTACATGCTCGTAGCGAATCAAAATGCGAGTTATGCAGTTCTACTGAAAATCTGATTATCTACGAAATTCCACCCGATTCTGATGGCAGCGCTGATAAATCTATCCTTATATGCAACACCTGTCACGACCAAATTGAGAACCCTGAAAAAGTCGATGTTCATCACTGGCGTTGCCTGAATGACAGTATGTGGAGCCAGATTCCTGCATTACAAGTGATGGCTTGGCGTATGCTCACACGACTAAAAGATGAAGGCTGGCCGCAAGATTTACTCGATATGCTTTATTTGGATGATCAAACACTAGCCTGGGCAAAACAGACTGAGGAAAATGATATTGCAGATTCAGTCCAGCATCTTGATAGTAATGGCGTTTTGCTTGAAGCAGGTGATACCGTCACTTTAATCAAAGACCTTAATGTCAAAGGGGCAAACTTCACCGCAAAACGTGGCACCGCAGTGCGCGGAATTTCTTTGGTTGCAGACAATCCGGAGCAAATTGAAGGGCGAGTCAATGATCAAAAAATTGTAATATTGACAAAATTTGTAAAGAAAACGGGTTAATTTTTAACCTTATATCTTGCCTAGGATTCAACTCCAAAAAGCATCAAATAAAATTCTAATCTTGCTGGGATTAACTGAACTAAAATCCAGATTCTCCATCTTATCGTTTGATCAGGTTTTTTCCATTATAATGGCTTAAACATTTTTACACTTACCTGAATTTTTAATTCACCCTTTTACTTTACTTTGGAGAATATCATGTCGTTTCTGGATTTTTTATTTAGTGGTCGCAAACTAAAAAATGCAAAAAAATTAACCGAGGCTGCGCGACAGGAAAAAGGTGAACAAGCTGATAATTTATTTCAGGAAGCCTATGAAAATTTTTCCAGCATTTCTGAGTCTTCATCCAATTATAATGATGTTCTTTATAATTGGGGCTTTGCATTATTACATCAAGCACAGAGCAAATCTTCTGCTGAAGAAGCCGCCAAAATTTACGAAGAGTCCATCACAAAATTTTCCTTTTGCCAAACCGTTTCACCCAACCACTTGGGCGCTGCCGTTGACGGCGGCGTTGCCCTTCTCGGCCTGGCAAAAGCCAAAGGTGTAGACCTGGATGATGAGTTGTATGCAAAAGCAAAAGCTGCATTTGAAAAAGCCGAGCAAATTCAGGAGGGTTCTGCCTCATATAATCAGGCATGTATGGCTGCTTTAGCAAATGATAAAGAAGCTTGCCAGGCCGCTCTGGAAAAAGCCCGCTCACACGGCCTTCTTCCTGATGTTGAAGACATTATTAATGACGAAGACCTGAAAAATGTAAAAAGGCTTGCCTGGTTTAAAAAACTTATCAAGGAATTAGAAGCCGAAAAGAAGGAAGAAGAAGAGAGGCAAAAGGAATTTGAAAGACGAAAAGCGGAAAGGAAGAAAAAACTCATCGCTGAACAAGAGCAAAAACAAGATAAAACGCAAGAAACCAAACAAGATAAAGATACTGAACCAAAACAAGAGCAGAAGCAGAAACCTGAAGAATAAGGCTATTTTCTTTACTGCCACAGTTCTTTACTGGAGTGCTTGCTTAGGAACACGCATGAAATAAATTGAACAACTTGCTCGTTTTTTATCCGTCTTCTGCGTTGTAACAATAGTTAAATAGCTGGCTATACGCCTATTTCTACGCCTTGATTACGAATAAAAATACTGCACCAGTTGCACAACTTTTTCCGTACACTTTCCTTAAGTAAAATTTTCTGGCGACGAAATTATCAAGAAAAACAATTGAAATATACTTTTTTTTTCATCACTGTTTTATTAATTTTTTTTAATTCCGTATGCACAGCGGAAGATATTTTAAAAATGTCGACCACAACCAGCACGGAAAATTCCGGTTTGCTAGCAACACTAAACCCTGCATTTGAAAAAAAATTTAATGTTAAATTACATGTTATTGCAGTTGGCACAGGAAAAGCTTTAAAAATTGGCGCAAATGGCGATGTCGATGTGGTTTTTGTCCATGCCCCTGATGCAGAACTAAAATATGTTGAACAAGGATACTTTATTGACCGTTCGGAAGTTATGCACAACGACTTTGTCATTGTCGGCCCAACAAATGATCCCGCAGAAGCAAAAACTGCGGACTCTGCTTTATCAGCTTTTCGGAAAATAGCTTCACACCATGCTGTTTTTATTTCCAGAGGAGACGACTCGGGAACTCATAAAAAAGAAAGGGAAATCTGGAAAAAAACCGCAATAAACCCGCAAGGCAACTGGTATTTATCTGTTGGTCAAGGAATGGGAGCTGTATTAAGAATGGCCGATGACAAACAAGCCTACGCATTGACAGATCGTGGAACGCAAATCGCGTATTCGGATAAAATAACAATTAAAGTATTGTTTGAAGGTGACCCGACATTATTTAACCCTTACCATATTATGGCGGTTAGCCCTGAAAAGCACTCACATGTTCGCTACGATCTAGCCAAAAAATATATAGAGTTTGTTACCGGCAAGGAAGGACAATCAATTATCAAAAACTATCGATTGGGAGGACAACAACTATTTTATCCTGATGCTTGTGGACAAACTAATTAATCTTCAACATAAACTCCCACTCTGGATAATTATTTATACTCATCTCAATAATAGGCACTCAAATACTTTTTCTCCTGATGGAGAAAGTGGCCCCACAAAACAACCCAACCACCTTTATTGACAACAAAACCAAGTGGACTATTTTTCTCAATCTTTTTTTGCTGCACTGGACCTTGTTTTCCGTATCGACCAAACCGTATGGTTTGTTGTTTGGGTGTCACTAAAAATATCTTTTCTTGCTGTCGGTATTTCTGCATTTTTGAACATTCCAATAGGAATATGGTTCGCAATCCATCCATTCCAAGGCAAGCAATTTTTACAACAACTTTTAAATACCTTCATGGCTATTCCTACGGTTGTGATTGGATTATTCCTTTACGGGTTATTAAGCCGACAAGGGCCACTTGGCGACTTGGGGCTCCTGTATACTCAGTGGGCCATTATCATAGGTGAGTGCCTGCTAATTTCTCCCATTATTTTAAACTTGACTGTCGCGGCCATTCATTCTTCTGACAGCCGCCTGGTACCAACCTTGCTTACATTAGGAGCAAATCGTTTTCAACTAATGCTGATGGTGCTCAGTGAAACACGCTTTGCGGTTATGGCAGCGCTTGTGACTGGGTTTGGCCGTGCTATTGGCGAAGTCGGTATTGCCATGATATTAGGTGGTAATATTGAAGGCCATACGCGAACCATGACTACAGCAATCGCCTTGGAAACCAGCAAGGGAGAATTTGAGTTTGCCCTGGCATTAGGGATTTTATTGTTAGTCATCGCGTTTATTGTAAACCTGGGTTTGCAATATTTACAACGAGACATTGTCAAATGATTCCACTTTTTCAATTAGAAAATTTACAGTTTGCCTATAAAAAAAAACCAGTACTGAACATTGGGCATCTTAAAATTACTGCCGGCATTATTACTGCCTTATTAGGTAAAAACGGCGCAGGTAAAAGTACTCTTTTAAAACTTTTAGGATTCCTCGAAAAACCTCAGCAAGGGAAAATATTCCTTTTTGATAAGGATTCAGCTACAACTTCCTTATTCACTTTAAGGAAACGAGTTGTTATGGTCTCACAAAAACCATACCTGCTTCGCGGAACAGTTCTTGACAATGCTTTGTTAGGTTTGAAATTCAGGTCGCTGCCAATTGCCTCCGCAAAAAAACAAGCTGAACAGACTCTGGAGCAAGTTGGTATTGCTTCTCTACGAGATGCGCAAGCCGCGAGCTTATCAGGTGGTGAAGCACAGAAAGTAGCACTAGCCAGAGCGTTAGCACTGCAGCCTGAAGTATTATTATTAGACGAACCATTCAGCCACCTCGACCAGGCTAGCATCCGGCACATAAACTTTTTGATTCAACAATATGTACGTCAAAACAATCATACCGTCATTTTCAGTACCCATAACCATCAACATGCCACAGAAATTGCAGATGAAAGCATTTTTTTGGACTCAGGAAAATGTGTTGATATGAAGCTCTGCCAGAAATAGCTCTTACACCCCCATTTCTCCAAATATCGCCGTTGAAGCAGAAATAAAGAATTTTATTGTTCTGTATTTGTAATACCAGTTCCTATAAGTTTTCCATTGATCCTTCTCCTAATAGAGAAAGCAGGAATGCGCAGGATTTAAATATAAACTTCTTGGGATTAACTGCCTGCTCCTGACACTACTCCTCCAAAGAAAAAGCACCCATGTTTGATCTAAATCAAACAGCCAATAAAAAAACACTAAAACCCTTAAAAAACCTTAGAAATTAACCATAAATTATTGTATTATAAAAAATTATAGGCGATATGTTTGCAAAAATTTACCTCGTTATCTATAGATCTTCTTTTCCAATCGCATCAACAGCTAATAAAAGGGAAAACAACAATACCAACATAAATTCCTTAATCTCAATAATACAAAGAGGACTAAAAATGGAAACTTATAGACAAACATTTTCAGTTAAAAGACTCTGGCAGATTTTGGCCATCAGCCTGCTGCTGTCCTTTTCTATCTTGTTATTTTTCGGTAGCAAGATTTACCAACAAGCCCCTCCCATTCCGGAAGCTTTCAAAACTCCAGCCGGAGATGTGATTTACACCCGTTCTGACATAGAAACCGGGCAAAATATCTGGCAATCTACTGGCGGCATGCAGCAAGGCTCAATCTGGGGACATGGCGGCTATCTTGCACCGGACTGGACGGCCGACTGGCTGCATCGTGAATCCTTGGCATTACTGTCATTGATTTCAAAGAGCGAACTTGTTGGTTTACCCGCATCAGAAGAACAACAACTTGAAATGCACAAAGTTACACTCCGTCACGAGATGCGAAAAAACACGTATGACGAACAAACCGGTATCGTTACCCTTACTACTGACCGAGCACAAGCCATAAAAAATGTCGAACAGCATTACATCAATTTATATACTGCAAAAACCGAACAATCACTAAAGTTGCGTAAAGATTACGCTTTTCCACTAAATTCGGTTTTAGACGATCAAAAAGCCCGGCAATTATCAGCATTCTTTTTCTGGTCTTCTTGGGCTGCCGTCACTACCAGGCCAGGCGATGATGTCAGTTACACCAGTAATTGGCCTCATGAACCTTTAGTGGGCAATACGCCTTCGGCCAGTATTTTAATGTGGAGTCTAATTTCCATTCTTTTATTACTCGCAGGAATTGGCACAATTGTTTGGTATTATGCCCGGCAATTTGATGCTTGGCGCGCAGATCAAATACCTGAAACGGGCTTTGCACAGCAGGATGTTGTGGCAACCGCAACGATTACGCCATCAATGCGGGCAACTGCAAAATATTTCTGGGTGGTTACTGCCCTGTTCCTGGCCCAGGTTTTACTTGGTATTGTAACTGCGCATTATGCGGTTGAAGGTCAAGGGCTTTACGGTTTGCCCCTTATTGATTATTTGCCATATGCAGTGACACGCACCTGGCATACCCAGCTTGCAGTACTGTGGATTGCAACTGCCTGGCTTGCAACTGGCCTGTATGTTGCGCCTATGATATCCGGTCATGAGCCAAAATTTCAGCACTTTGGAGTTAATTTTTTATTCTTCAGTTTATTGATTATCGTTGTCGGTTCTTTTGCTGGCGAGTGGTTAGCCGTTCACGGTTTCATTGATAATTTGGCAATAAATTTCTGGTTTGGTCATCAAGGATATGAATACATTGACCTTGGCCGCAGGGCAAACGCATTAAAATCATTTTCCAAATAACAGCTTAAATCGGAAACTATCATTCCATGCAGCTTTCAGTCTTTTTTTATTCATACTCATTGTAGAAGATTCCTTCTGAAGTAAATTTAAGCA
>JALSJK010000129.1 GCA_026989395.1 Methylomonas sp. | reverse complement strand
ATGCAACACTTCAAGGTGTTTAATCTCGTCGTCTGATAGGTGGTAATCATTCATGTCGCTATTATATTCGCAATCAATGTAATGCGCCAGCTAGTTAATGTGCATTCTTAATCGCGAATAGTATACATCTCAATGCAAACAACATCGCTGGTATTTTTTGTCACTACTGTTTCTACCTCCAGATCGATAATTCAGCACCGTTCGAAAATTAATCAATTTCCTACCTGGAATGTTATTTCCTTGTTATTTGTAATCAATGCAGATTTATAATCAAGCTGAAGAATTTGACTTTTATCCATAGAAATTCTTAAAGAACAGGCCAATCCATTAGCCAGGGCACGCTGATAAAAAGGCAGGGCCGTCTCATAGACTGGTAACGCTTCTGTTAATTGCGTCTGTTGCAATAACTGTTTTTTGAATGCTGCTTTTTTCGATTCAATAAACTGAATAAATGCCTTATCTTGTGCGGCTTGTTCGCCTAATGTTAGTGTCCAGGTCAGGTCGTTCTGCAAAATACATTCACCAACAAATTCACCGAAACTGCTATTTTCCCATTGTTTTGGATGTATGATGGACAACCGAAAGCTATCTTGATTTCGATATAACCAATAGCTTCGATTAGTGACAATTCTAAATTTGAATTCGCTTTGTAAAATAAAAAGCGATGTAAAAAGCTCGGCAGTAATCTGTTCAATATTTTTTGCCGGGATATCAGTAAAATGACGATTCGCCAACAGCATATCCATGATTGGCGTTAATCCTTTCCCCTGTGGATTAGGTTTTGTTGTCATCTATCAACCTCGTATTTCATCGCAAAATTATAACCGCCGAAGCTAATGCCTTTCCAGTGTTTTTAACCTATATTTTTTTGTTGAAATGATGTTGGGGAAAAATGGCTGGGAACAATCTTGATCAATCTTAATTCCACTTTTGTTTTATCATTTTGTGGCTGAAGCTGCTCCCACGTGATGCTAGGCTTTCCAGATTTAATTCAGCTCTTCCCAACGCTGATGAACTAATGAACAGAGTGCTGCTGAAGCTAAACGTGCCACTGTACCATCTGACCTGGAAGTTAAAATAATGGGGACTTGGGCGCCAAGAACAATACCTGCTAATGTGGCATTGGCAAGATAGTCCAGATCCTTAGCCAAAATATTTCCAGCGGGTAAATCAGGTGCCAGGAGAATATCGGCTTCCCCAGAAACTTCACTTACTATTTGCTTGATTTCGGCAGCTTGTTTAGAAATGGCATTATCAAAGGCCAGTGGCCCATCAACAATAGCATTGGTAATTTGACGCCTTTGAGCCATTTTACTCAGACAAGCAGCATCACAAGTTGAGCTGATAGCCGGCTTCACAACTTCTACGGCTGACAACGCCGCAACTCGTGGCAGGTCTACACCTAATATTCTTGCCAAATCAACGGCATTTTGTACAATCGCTGCTTTAGTCAACAAATCTGGCTCAATATTAATTGCCGCATCTGTAATAAAAAGTAATTTATGATACTTGGGCAAATCTGCAATAAAAACATGACTGACTCGCCTGGCAGTACGCAAATGCTTCAATACAGGGCGCATTAATGCATCAGTATGTATCCAACCTTTTGCCAAGGCTTGGGCTTCCCCTGCTTGCACCAGTTCAATTCCCTTTTGCGCTGCATCCTGTTCAGAATTTGTTTCTATAATGGTGAAATGATGATTTGAATAGCCTAATTTTTGACAAACTGTATCAATAACTTTCTTTCGTCCAACCAAAACGGGCGTTATCAATTCAGCATCCGCAGCTTCAAATGCACCTTTTAGAACATGCGTTTCTCCCGCATCAACGACTGCGACTGTGACGGGGGGGAGTGACTTAGCCTGTTTTATCAGTTCTTGAAGACGACTGGGTTCATAGTTATCTTTCATCGCAGCCACTCTGCAATAATTTTTTTGCATTCTGATTGCCATAAACAATTAGAGTCTTTACAAAAGTCATGGTTTTCAGAACGAAAACATGGACGGTGTTTCACTGCTTTTTGAATCGCGCGGACCAAATCTATATCAGAATGTATGAGCTTGGAATTGTTAACACCTATTAATTGTGCCAACTCTTGTAAACTTGCTGTAGTAAAACCTCCGTCTTCTATACTTCTCAAAAGAAATGATTTTATCAAATCATCACTGGGGCCAATGTCATCCTGGTCACTTTCATCCAAGTGATTTTGACCTGTTATTTCTTCTTTCTCGAATTTAACAACCATAAACCTTCCTGACAAAGCTAAACTTGTAATGTTTTTGGAAATCGCCACGCCATGTGGAACAAACACAAATCTCGTCTGAGCAGAATTTGTCGATAGCTGTTAATGATTCATTTTTGTTCTGGCCAAACCCAATTACGTATTTCCGGCATATCTTCACCAAACCGGGTAATGTATTCCTTGTGTTCAACTAACAAATTTTGCATGGACTGTTTGACATGCGCTCCTGTCATTTGTAGTTTTTCTACTCTATCTATGACATCAATGACCAAATGAAAACGATCTAGTTCATTCAGAACCACCATATCAAACGGCGTTGTCGTTGTTCCCTCTTCTTTGTAACCTCTAACATGAAGATTTTGATGATTGGTTCTGCGATAAGTTAAGCGATGAATAAGCCATGGATAGCCATGAAAGGCAAAAATAATCGGTTTGTTCTGTGTAAAAATTGAGTCGAAATCTCTATCGCTTAAACCATCTGGGTGTTCACTACGAGGTTGTAAAGTCATCAGATTAACAATATTG
Source organism: Methylomonas sp. (assembly GCA_026989395.1). Lineage (GTDB taxonomy): Bacteria > Pseudomonadota > Gammaproteobacteria > Methylococcales > Methylomonadaceae > JALSJK01. The sequence continues at coordinate 10,048 of JALSJK010000129.1, read as the reverse complement.
ACTACACGAACTTTCAAATCTGGAAAATATCGATACAAAATTGATGCCGCAGCTAATGTTTCCAATGTTGGCACATCTCCCGCACAAGCCATTATCACATCCGGCTCACAATGTTGATCATTACTGGCCCATTCCCAGATACCGATACCCGCTGTGCAATGTTTGATAGCAGCATCCATAGACAAATATTGTAATTCCGGCTGCTTACCGGCAACAATGACATTGATTTTGTCACGGCTGCGTAAACAGTGGTCGGTTACCCAAAGCAGGGTATTGGCATCTGGTGGTAAAAACACCTGAATAATATCTGACTTTTTGTTGACAACATGATCAATAAACCCTGGATCCTGGTGACTAAAACCGTTATGATCCTGCCGCCAAACATGAGAGGTCAACAAATAATTAAGTGATGCAATTGGCCTGCGCCAAGGTATTTCTTTTGTTACTTTTAACCATTTTGCATGTTGGTTAAACATGGAATCAACGATATGAATAAAAGCCTCATAGCAGGAAAACAAACCATGACGGCCAGTCAACAAATAACCTTCAAGCCACCCTTGACATTGATGCTCACTAAGTACTTCCATCACTCGGCCATTAGCTGACAGGTGATCATCAATAGTAATTGTTTTTGCAGTAAACGCCCTGTCCGTCACCTCAAATAAAGCTGAAAGCCGATTGGAGGCTGTTTCATCCGGGCCCATCACCCGAAAATTCTGAGTGCCCTGATTAGCTTGCATAATATCACGAAGAAAATAACCCATCACACGAGTTGCTTCTGCAATTTCTGTCGCAGGTCTTCCAATATCGACTGCATAATCCCGAAAATTGGGCATGCGTAGCGCTTTAAGTAATACACCACCATTTGCATGTGGATTGGCACCCATACGTCGATCACCCTTCGGTGCCAGATCAGCAAGTTCATCAATTAACTTACCATTTTCGTCAAACAGTTCATCCGGCTTGTAGCTTAATAACCATTGTTCGAGCAATTGTAAATGTTCAGGGTTTTCTTTCAAACCTGACAATGGGACTTGATGTGATCGGAAAGTATTTTCAATAGGCACTCCATCAACAACTTTAGGACCAGTCCAACCCTTGGGGGTGCGAAAAATAATCATTGGCCAAATGGGTCGTTCACTAAAACCATTTTGTCTGGCCTGTTGCTGGATGGTATTAATTTCATCCAGAACCTGATCCAGGGTTGCTGCCATTTGTTGATGCACCAGCTCTGGATTATCCCCTTCAACAAAATAAGGTTTGTAGCCATAGCCAACAAACAAAGAGGCTAATTCTTCATTATCTATTCGAGCAAGAACAGTCGGGTTAGCAATTTTGTAGCCATTCAAGTGCAAAATAGGCAACACTACACCATCGCGCTCAGGATTTAAAAACTTGTTGCCATGCCAGGCAGTTGCCAATGGACCGGTTTCAGCTTCGCCATCACCAACAACACAACAGGCAATCAAGTCAGGGTTATCGAAAACAGCGCCAAAAGCATGGGATAAAGAATATCCTAATTCTCCACCTTCATTGATTGACCCCGGAGTTTCTGGCGCAACATGACTTGGAATACCCCCGGGAAATGAAAACTGTTTAAACAGTCGTTTCATACCGGATTCATCCTGAGAAACATTTGGATAGACTTCGCTGTAAGTACCTTCCAGATAGGTATTGGCAACCAAACCCGGCCCGCCATGACCTGGCCCGGTAATATAAATGACATTAAGCTCACGTTTCTTGATAACCCTATTGAAATGGACATAGATAAAATTAAGTCCTGGTGTTGTTCCCCAATGCCCTAATAACCGTGGTTTGATATGCTCCAGTTGTAACGGCTGCTTTAACAATGGATTATCCATCAGATAGATTTGTCCCACTGACAGATAGTTGGCTGCCCGCCAATAGCCATTCATGCGATGTAATTCATCCCCAGAAAGTGGCTTGGATGTATTTTCATTGTGACTGTTCATGACTAATGACCTCCTAGAGCAAGTGTATAAGTGTGTGTTGCAATTATTTTTTCTTCATTGGTCGGAATAACCCAAACCGAAATCGTGCTTTGTTCAGTACTTATTTTTATTTCGTTACGATAGTTAGCCTGCACATTGATCTGAATTCCTAACCATTCAATACCCATACAAATCTTTTCACGAATCAAGGCTGAATGCTCGCCAATCCCGGCAGTAAATACCAAACTGTCCAGGCCTTGAATAGCAGCGGACATTTTTCCGATTTCACAAATAATGCGGTACACATACACATCAATTGCTGTTTTTGCTGCTGAACTTTGGCTATTAAGTAATTCTTGCATATCGCCACTGATACCCGATAACCCGAGCAGACCAGATTGATAATGAAGTAGCTCAGAAATATCCTCGACAGATAATTGCTTTTCTCTTAGCAAATACAAAACCACAGCGGGGTCAATCGAACCACAGCGGGTGCCCATCGGCAAACCATCAAGCGGGGTGAAGGTCATGGTAGTTGCCATGCTTTTGCTATTGTTCATAGCACATAGGCTGGCTCCATGGCCTAGATGCGCAATAATTGTCCTGCCAGTAACTGCGGTTTCAGAATACTCTGATAATATTGAAGTAATGTATTCATAGGATAAGCCGTGGAACCCATAACTACGAACACCCTCACTATATAGGCTTTTTGGTAGAGCAAAAGTTTTTGCTATTTCAGGCTGGGTATGATGAAAAGCTGTATCAAAACAAGCCACCTGTATTAATGATGGCTGCAATTTTCTCATTATTTCAATAGCCGCCAGATTATGTGGTTGGTGCAGAGGAGCCAGTGGTACTAATTTTCTTAAATGCCTGATGACATCTTCATCAATCACAACAGGTTCAGTAAATTGGTTGCCACCATGAACAATCCGGTGACCAACGGCCTGAAGATCAAATCCTTTCTGATGTTCCGTTAGCCACTGAATTATGATTTCCAGAGCATGTTGATGGTTGTCGGCATTGATTTGTTGCTTGCTTTGACGATCTTTATCCGTTTGATCTTGCAGTGTAAAATAACAACCATCATTAATTCCGATCCCCTGGATTTGTCCCCGAAATAAGCAATCCAGATGTACTGCAGTGAAAATGGCAAATTTAATGCTGGATGATCCGGCATTAATAATCAGCACAACTGATTTCATAGTCAGTTACACAACCAAGTCAGAAAACAAAGACTCACCCTTGGCTAAATACCAGTTTTGAATATCCTTCCAAATTTCTTCGGCTGTCTCGGCATACCAGAATAAATCCTTGTCTTCCGGATCAATAACGCCTTCATCCATCAGAAAATCAACATCAAAAGCTTTTTTCCAGTAATTTTCTCCGACTAAAATAATGGGGACAGCCTTCATGCAACGGGTTTGTATTAAGGTTAGTGTTTCAAATAACTCATCGAGTGTTCCATAACCGCCGGGAAACACAACCAGAGCTTTTGCTCTTAATAAAAAATGCATTTTACGGCAGGCAAAATAATGAAATTTGAAGCATAGCTCCGGAGTAATATAAGGATTGGGATATTGTTCATGCGGTAGAGTAATATTTAAACCAATGGTTTTTGCACCGACATCGAATGCGCCTCTATTCGCCGCCTCCATCATTCCTGGCCCACCCCCAGTCATTACCATCAAACGACAATCCTGAGCGCCTTTCCCTGATAGACTCACGATTTGTCCAAATTCACGAGCCACATCATAATAACGACTTTTTGCCTGAACACGCTTGGCAACTGCAAGCCGCTTTTTCAGGTTTGGGTTGTCCGGAGCAGATTTCAATGCCTCCTGATAGGCTTTTACACGTCTGTCAGCGACTTTGGGTTCAACAATGCGGGTACTGCCATAAACAACAATGGTATGCTCAATACCATGTTCCTGCATTAATAACTCCGGCTTTAAAAAATCCAGCTGTAACCGTAAAGGCCGAACATCATCGCGGTGCAAAAAGTCAGTATCCTGATCAGCCTGCCGATATGAAGAGCTGACCATAATTTTATGAACTCGCTGAGGTGCATCCGGATCTTCTTCCAATGGCTTTGGTTGATGCCAGGGTAGTGGCTCAATTCGGGATTCATCTGGCGGTTTTGGGATCTGTTTTTGTCCAGGTGATTTTATTGCCATTTGATATTCTCCATCATTATCGCTGCCACAAAATATAACTGGCTTCCAAAGGAATTGTCGCTAATTCATGAGCAGGAACAATTCGTGGCGTGTAATCTGGTAATGGTCTTTTATCAGGAATAACCACCCGATAGTCATATCCACTCACTGAACCTACCAATTCAGCCATGCGTTGCATTTCATGACGTTCAGGTTCACTGCTACCATCCAGAGGTTCTGCATACAACTCAACAACAATGGCATTGACATCTACATCATCGACATAAACCTGGATTTCAATAATATGCTGGCCATCATGGGTTTCGGCAATCAACTCGCCAAATCGTAAATGTTGCCAGTTCTCTTCCAGCATTTTTTGCCATTCGATAATTTGCATTGCTGGTTTGCCTTTATTCGCAGCTCTTTTATGATATGCCTGTGCGGCTGACAGATAAAACTGCTCAGTATATTCCCTGACCGCTCTTCCAGCTGAATAGACTGGGGTTAATTTAGACATACTTTCTCTCATTCGTTTAACCCAGGCCGGCGGAATACCTTGATGATCACGACTATAAAATTCAGGAATCACTTGTTGCTCCAAAATATCATACAACTGATTAGCTTCATGAATATCCCATGCTGGATCACTATCATGTTCCTTACCATCGCCCAAAGCCCAACCAACTTCCGGTGTATACGCTTCTGCCCACCAGCCGTCCAGTTCGGATAAATTGATACCGCCATTAACCAGTATTTTCATACCGCTGGTTCCGCAAGCTTCCCAAGGCCGTCTCGGGGTATTGATCCAAACATCGACACCTTCAACCAAACGTTCTGTGAGGAGCATGTCGTAATCACTCAAAAAGACAATATGATTACGAACCTGTGTTTGCCTGATGAACTGCACCCATTGCTGAATCAGCGCTTGACCTTCTTGGTCAGCGGGATGCGCCTTACCTGCTAAAATTAATTGCACAGGCCGATCTGGATCACTGAGTATTCGTAATAAACGTTCAGGGTCTAGTAACAGTAAATTTGGTCGTTTATAAGTTGCGAAACGTCTGGCAAACCCTAAAGTCAGAATATTAGGATCTAACAATGTTTTGGCCTTTTCAGCATCTTCAATTGAAGAGCCTGAAGCAGACAATTGTCGATACAATCGCTTTCGTGCATATTCAATTAATGACTTTCTGGCTGCTGTTCTAAATTCCCAAAGCCGCTCATCACAAACACAACGAATATCTTCCTGCAAGGTTTGGGACATACCGCACCAACGATCTTTGCCACAGCTTTCTGTCCAAATATCATCCGCCATCGGTGAATCCCAACTCGGGACATGAATCCCATTGGTCACATAACCTACTGGAACTTCTCTGGTTGGCCAACGGGGAAATATTGATTGAAAAATATGTCGGCTGACCCTACCATGTAATTGACTGACACCATTGATTGCACCACTTCCTCGGATTGCCAAATAAGCCATATTGAAGCTTTCTTCAGAATTTTCTGGATTCTCTCGCCCTAAAGCCAACATATCTTCCGTAGTAATTTTTAATCCATTTTCAACATAATTCCCAAGATATTGCTCAATTAGTGCTGGCGTATATAAATCAAATGCAGCAGCGACTGCTGTATGGGTAGTAAAGAGATTCCCCGCTCTTGTCGCAGCTAATGCCACTTCAAATGACTGTCCTGTTTCCTGCATAAAGTATCTGGCCCGTTCAAGCACAGCAAAGGCAGCATGACCTTCATTGAGATGACAAACATCTGGTTTAATGCCTAGTTCTCTTAATAATCGCCAACCACCTATTCCAAGAATCATTTCCTGCTGCAATCTCACTTCAGATCCACCACCGTAAAGCTCACTGGTAATACCTTGATGAGGAGGAAAATTTGCAGGATCATTACTATCCAGCAAATACAATGTAGTTCTACCTACTTTAACCTGCCAACTTCTAAGCCACACTGAAAACCCAGGAAAATCCACCCGTAGACGTAACCATTCACCATTTTTATGGCGCACTGGTTGAATGGGCAATTGTCCAGGATCATTGTAAGGATAAAAGGCTATTTGCTTGCCATCCTTATCAATCATTTGTCGAAAATAACCACGTTGATAAAGCAACCCGACCCCAACAACTGGAATTCCCAAATCACTGGCAGCTTTTAGTTGATCACCGGCCACATTTCCCAATCCTCCCGAATAAATGGGAAGCGCCTCTCCTAACATGAATTCCATACTGAAATAGGCAACATGGTTTAGTGACGGGTCGGGATAAGTTTGTTGAAACCATCCTGAGGCTTTTTGCAGTTGGCGATTGGTTTGAACTTGGTTCTCCAACTTTTCTCGATAAACAGAATCAGTTGTAATTTCTACCACACGATCTCTTGAAACTGTCTGCAAAATTGCCCAGGGATTATGAGTCAATTCCCATAAATCAGGATCTAGTGCTTTCCACAAATCATCAGCAGCATGATTCCAGGAACATCGCATATCTAATGCCAACTCTATTAATAGCTCAATGCCATCTATATCCATTAATAATGGTCTACCCAGTGTGTATTTCGCGTAATTATTTTGCATATATAGTCCCTATAACACCTAATGGTTATGATTACGATGATAAAAATGCAATGATCGCCCTAGTCTCGTCAGAAAATGTCGGTGTCTTGGAATCTCATGCTCCAGATGCCTGTAGGTCATCAATTTCAAAGCATCTTCAATTAATACCCAAAATAGGCAATAAGCCCAAATCAACCCAATAAATTCCCATGAAATCGGTGTAACCAACCACCCAAACCCAGCAATCAGTACTGCTAATATTTGTGTGCCAATTATTGCAACCAGTAATAAGGGTGCAGGATATGGTGGGCTAAGAAAACAATGTCTAGTTCGGGCTACAAATAAGGTTAAATGGCCGGCAACTGCCAGTTTAAGAAATATAATAGTTTGCAACTCTTCAACACTGACATGAAAGTAATTTTCTGCAACAATCATAAGTAAAAAAGTCTCAAACACTCCAACACTTCCTAAGACTGTTGCAATAGTCAGCACTTTTCTCATATCCCAGCGTACTGGATGCGTTGCTAAAACGGTATTGTCCTTTGCAATGGTCAGGATAGGAATATCATTCAACAATGCCAGGAGAATAATCATAATCGCTGTAATGGGATAAATGTTATAAACAAGAATCGCTAAAACCATAAATAACATTATTCGAAGCGTTTCTGTAATACGATAAATAGCATAAGCGTTCATTCTTGCAAAAATGCGTCTAGCTTCCTCAATGGCATGACTGATAACCGCCAGACCTGAAGCAGTTAAAACCAGATCAGCAGCTGCTCTGGCGGCATCTGTGGCACCAGAAACGGAAATTCCAACGTCAGCTTGCTTCAAGGCAGGGGCATCATTGACACCATCCCCCGTCATTCCGACGATATGATTTTTTGCCTGTAAGTCTTTTACCAACCAATATTTATGTTCTGGAAATACTTGTGCAAAACCATCGGCACGTTCTGCACTTTGGGCTTTATTAATTAAGTCTTCTTTATCTTTTGGGCTGACGATCTGATCGGCAAGCAGAATATTTTGCCCTAGTCCGAGTTCTTTGGAAATCTGTTTCGCTATCGCGATATTATCCCCGGTCACCATTTTGATATCGATGCCATGTTGCTTAACTTCCTTGATGGTTTGCTTGGCATCGTCTCTTGGTGGATCATACAAAGGAAGAATTCCTAGAAACACCCAGCTTCCTGTTTGGTCAGTCCGGGCTACGCCCAGTGCTCGATAACCTTTGAGAGCAAATTCATTCACTATTTTTTCAGCCCGAACTCGCATTTCCTGATCCGGATTACATAAATCCAAAACAACCTGTGGCGCCCCCTTACTGACTTTGAATATTGAACCATCTTGTGCCTTTATTCGCGCTACGGTACGTTTATTAATGGGGTCAAAAGGTACAAAATTTTCTTGAACATACTTATCTAATAGTTGCCTCTCGTTAATTTTTTCTAAAATGGCGCTATCAATGGCATCTGGATTATCAATCTGGGATGCCAATGCCGCCATTAAAATAATTGTTTGTTCATCGACTGTATTAAATGCAGCAGGCTGGCCCAACGTTAATTGATTTTTAGTCAGGGTTCCGGTTTTATCGGTACATAAAACATCCATTCCTGCTAATTCTTCGATAGATTCCAATCGAGAAACAATCGCTTTTAATTTGGCAAGACTGACGGCTCCGACTGCCATCGTGACAGAGAGCACTGCCGGCATAGCGACGGGAATAGACGCTACCGTTAAAATTAATGCAAACTGGATCAACCCCATAACTGGCAATTGACGGTTCAACCCGACCAAAATCAAAATTGCAACCAATGCCAAACTGATAAAAATCAAATAATCGCCAATGGTTAAAACTGCTTTTTGAAAATGGGATACCGATTTTGCTGAACTGACTAGTTTGGCAGTTTTACCGAAGTAGGTATGAGTCCCTGTAGCCGTAACCACGCCCACCATTTCACCCTGCTTGGCAATTGAACTGGAATAAATCAGATCACCCACTCGCTTATCAACGGGCAATGACTCGCCCGTTAACGCCGACTGATCTATGCTTAGATAATCACCATCAATCAAGGCGATGTCAGCTGGTACAACATCACCTAATCGAATACGAACAATATCCCCTGGCACCAATTGTCTAGCATCAATTTCTTGCCACTGCCCATCACGTTTGACACGCGATTTAAGGGCTAATTGCTTTTTCAACTGTTCAATGGCATTTCCTGCTTGATATTCCTGCCAAAATCCAACAACAGCATTAAATATCAGTAATACCAGGATTATTATTAAATCTTCGGTATGATGAACAATTGCGGATAAAATTGCCGCAATTTCAATCATCCAGGGAATCGGTCCCCAGAAGTAAGACAGAAATTTCAGTAGTGGATGAGTACGTTTTTCCTGAATTGCATTGGGCCCATAAAACTCAAGCCTGGTCTGAGCTTCTTGTTGAGAAAGACCATCAGGATCACTTTTCAGATATTGTAGAAGCGCATCGGCTTCCAATGAACGAACTTTATCGGCATCTAAAGGAGGTGGGAACAAAATTTCTTGTTGTTTTTTCATGGAACGGCCTTTAACAATGGTTAAGCTATTTCCACCGTGTAAAAAATAACAAACAGTGGATATCTTTAATGCGATACAACTAAGCTTTCTGACCTGAATAAGGTCTTATAACCAGTCTTCTAGCTTATAATGTTGATGAAGTGCCGGAATTTCAACCCGTGTGTTATTAAGTTTTTTTGCAAATTTTTCCATGACATCTTTATCGCCATGAACTAAAAAAGTTGTTGTGGGATTTCCGGTTTGTTGATGCCACTCTAATAGCACCTTTTGATCTGCATGCGCAGAAAAACCACCAATGGTATAAACAGCTGCTTGCACTGGAATCTCCTCGCCAAAAATTTTCACGCTTTTTGCCCCGTCTACAATCCTTCTAGCCAATGTTCCCTGAGCAGCATAGCCAACAAAGATGACAGAATTATGAGCATTCCATAAATTATGTTTCAGATGATGCTTCACCCTCCCGCCAGTACACATTCCCGACCCGGCAATAATAACTGCTCCGCCGGAAATATTATTAATCGCCATTGATTCTGCCGTTTCTTTTGTGAAACGTAGACCTGGAAAAGACAAAGGGTCATTACCTGAGGAAAAAATCTTGAAAGTTTCTTTATCAAAACATTCTGGATGACGACGAAAAATCTCAGTGGCTGAAATGGCCATTGGGGAATCCAGAAATACGGGTAAATAGTCGACCCTGAAAAAAAATAATGGCCTGGAGCTACAGGTCGTCATTTTCCACAGAGAATTATTTCATTGCCAATTGCAACTGTTCTGTTGATTTTGAATAGTGAAACCAAAAAAAACATAGGACA
>JALSJK010000128.1 GCA_026989395.1 Methylomonas sp. | reverse complement strand
TGCAATTCACCACGAGCCAACGCCGGTTTCAACATATTTCCCGCATCCATTGCACCTTCCGCCTTACCGGCGCCCACCATGGTATGCAATTCATCAATAAACAGAATAATCTGCCCTTCCTGTTTTGCGAGATCATTCAATACCGCTTTTAAACGTTCTTCAAATTCACCCCGGAATTTTGCACCAGCAATCAAAGCCGCCATATCTAATGACAATAAACGTTTGTTTTTTAACCCTTCCGGCACCTCTCCATTGATAATTCGTTGCGCAAGCCCTTCTACAATTGCAGTCTTGCCCACTCCAGGCTCACCAATTAAAACCGGATTATTTTTAGTCCGGCGCTGTAAAACCTGAACGGTACGACGAATTTCATCATCTCTGCCAATCACAGGATCAAGCTTACCCAACTCAGCCCTTTCAGTCAGATCAATGGTATATTTTTGCAGAGCCTGACGTTGATCCTCTGCATTTGGATCATTAACGGCCTCGCCGCCTCGAATATTTTCTATCGCTTTTTCAACCGCCTCCTTGGTGACGCCGGCTTTTTTCAGTACATCCTGTACCACACCTTTTACATCAATCGCCGCCAACAAGAACAGTTCACTGGATATAAACGAATCATTTCGCTTTTGCGCCAGCTTGTCAGTTAAATTTAATAATTTTGATAATTCATTGGAAATCTGGACATCGCCACCCGTACCTGAAACAGTCGGTAATCTATCCAGTTCCCGCCCCAGTTCTGATCTAATCCATTCAGGATTCACCCCGACCTGGGTTAATAAAGGCTTGATACTTCCACCTTCCTGGTCCAGCAATGCAATCATCACATGTACTGGCTCTATAAATTGATGATCTTTGCCTAGCGCCAAACTTTGCGCATCCGCCAGCGCCATCTGAAATTTGCTGGTCAATTTATCCATTCTCATTGAGTTATCCCCCTTGGTTAAATAATCTTATCTGTTAGCAAAATGGGGCTGAAATATTTCATTTCAAGCAATCTGAGTATTAATTTGGGTTTTAAATTATTTTTTTTCTAATATTTTAAGATTCCAAGCGCAATTAGTGTTGACAGAATCGACTAAAAAAGCTTCAAATAGACTAGTCTTGAATATCAAGATATTTTATTTTTTAAATATTTATGGAGATTTTTTAATGAAAAAATTTAATATGCTTTTTGCAGCAATTCTTGTAGTATTTTTAACAGGATGCGCTTCTACATTACCAAGCGGAATGATAATGACCAACCTGAAGCTCCCCATCGCAACAACTGATGCAACCGGCTCTGCCAGCAAAGTGGGTGAAGCGAGTTGTACCAGTATTTTAACAATGGTAGCAAAAGGCGATTGCAGTATTGAAACAGCCAAGAAAAATGGCGGTATCACTCACGTACATCATATTGACTGGCAAGTTGACAACCTATTAGGTATTTGGGCAACTTATAAAGTAGTTGTCTATGGCGAATAAACCCTTTACGCCTGGTTTCGGTTGCTTGATTTTTTATAGCAACCGAAATCAAATTTGCTGCCACATAACATTGTTCAATCCTTTGTTTTTCCCCTTCTTTTTGTTTCACTGCCATTAAGTTAAGCAAAGTTTAGGTTGATGATATGGACTCCTCAATCGCCAATGGTGTCATAATGCACCAGAGTATTTAACAACGGCATAAAGAGGAGTCCGAAATGAATAATAGCGTAATTGGTTTAGATATAGCAAAAAACATCTTTCACATGTCTCTGTACATGACAAAAAATAGAAAAAGGGGTGAAGCCTCAATATGATGTTTCATGTATAACATTGCGCTCCATATTGATTAATTTTATTCCAGAATTGTTCCCATCGATCGCCGGATTGAACAAGCGATCTTAAACTGAGAATAATTCCTGCC
>JALSJK010000127.1 GCA_026989395.1 Methylomonas sp. | reverse complement strand
AAACAGGCTTGTACAAACTTCTTCGACAACCTCGATGAGCATCATGCTCCTTTGCGTGCATTGTTGAATGAAAAGTTTCAGATTATTGAGGGCAAAGCCGGGTATTCTTGATCGTGGATAGTATATTCAGAAATAATTGGTCAACTGGTGCTTTGATGGTTCTTGCCAGCAATTGATAAATAAAGCATCTTTCTTGGGAAGTCAGCATCATTACTTGTCAAACAATGCTGCAACTTTGCAGTCTTCGCACAGCAATAATTGTTGTTTCTTTTCACCTTGAAACATTGGGTGATGCTGAAGTTTTTGCAAAATAGTGTTGATCATGCTTTCGGTCGCAAAAGGTTTCTGGCAATTAATACAATAAAAAGGCTTTTCTTCATGCAATAAACGAGGCTGGCGTGCCCGAACCGAATCAAAAACATACCGTGGCTGCAATTCTATTGCCTGTTCAGGACAGGCTTGTTGGCATATTCCGCATTGCAGGCATTGTGATTCAATAAATTTTAATTGTGGAGTTTCATTTCCAGCAGCTAAAGTTTGGGCTGGACAGATTGAAACGCAAGCCATGCATAAGGTGCAAGCATTACGGTCAAGGTTGAGAGTACCAAAAGCTGTGTTTCCAGAAAATAACACGTAGTCAGGCTTTTGTGTGGCTTGCCCCAATAAATGGTCTGTTGCCATTCTGATCGCCGTTCGTTTATCCAGATCGGGCCGGTATTTAGCCTTGGAAATTGATAATCCCTGGTTGAGAGTAAATTCTCCCGGTTTCGAGAACTGGACAAGTTGCTCAGGAAAGCCCAGGCCGGACATAATCTCATTGACTTGAGTGATAACAGTATCAAGGGTATTTTGCGTTTCTATCGTTATTTGCCCATCATCCAGCAACCAGATTTGAGTGGCTCCAAATGCGAAAGCATTCAGGCATATATCCAGACCGACTAGCCCTAATGATTCTACCTGAAAGGGAAGGAATGGACAGGAGATGGATAAATCGGCTTTGAAATCGCCAGAATAAAAAACCACAAGACTGTGTTTTGTTGCCAGTTTATTTTTTAAAGCCGATAAAATTACTGACCTGGGTGGATATTGGTAGCTGATTGCGCCGCTGGGACAAACACTGGTGCAATCGCCACATCCCTGACACAAATAGGGATTGACAGTAATTTTTCCAGATTCAGAAATAATGGCATCGGTAGCGCAGACATCAATACAATTATGACAACCAGTAATTCCACTTTGCTGATGCGCGCATTTGTTTAAATCAAGCTGAAAATATTTGGGTTTGTCAAAAACGCCGGTCATTTCCTTTAATTCGGGCAAGACTTTTTGCAAATCTTCCCGGTTATTTATCGGGTAATAACCAAAGGGAGAGATCGGACTGCTAATTGCAGGTTCAGACTGGAAATCCAGCACCAAATCAAATTTTGATTGATTTCCGCTGGTTAAGGTGAAATTTCCAAGATAGCCGTCTAATTGAATTGGCTCATCAACATTGAGTATTTCAAGACCCGGTTTTGACGTTTTTTTGCTGTGGTCAATCGGCCACCAATAAATTCTGAATTCAGCGCCAAGATCTGGCAGTAGCTTATCTATTTCTGCTTCAGTGCCGATAACCAATAATCGATTGGTACTGTGGTAGCTGACAAATTCAGGTTCATATTGCATCAAACATCCTCGGTACTATCTTGATCTTGCTGATCCCTGTCGGTTTCCGCGACATTCGTAGTTTGCTCCAATTTTTCGTTTTCCAGACGAGCCAGAGCCTCACGCATTTCCACGGGTATCAAATCGCCGCGATCCGTGAAAAAACTAAAATTTTCATCATATTCATTCAAGCCATCACGACTGGCAAAACGGTTCTGTTGAAAGATTTTTTTTAGCAACAATTGTCTGGCTTGTTCTGTCAGAGACTCAATCAACTCGTCATCGAATTTTTGTTTCATGTCAGTTTTACTTTTAGCAAGGTATAAATATCTTCTGTACACACAAAAATTTATCTCCTCTTGTTCAATTTTCGTCATGAACAAAGATAAATATCGCATAATTGACTTGTTTTATAAATTATTTCGTTGCTAAGGTTTTTGTTCTGTCAATCACGAAAGGTATAATCTGGTTCTATTGCTACGAAATTTTGTTCTCAAAATGACTGAAACTGAAAGTATCCGATTGGATAAATGGTTATGGGCGGCGCGTTTTTTCAAGACACGGAAACTGGCTGCTGACGCAGTGACAGGAGGGAAGGTTCATCTGAATGGGCAGCGGACCAAACCAGGAAAAGAAGTGAAGCCAGGCTCTAAATTATTTATCAGCAAGGATAAATATACCTGGGATATTACTGTGCTGGGCGTTAATCAACAACGAAGGCCGGCAAAAGAAGCCGTTTTGCTTTATGAGGAGTCGGCTGAAAGCCATCAAAAACGTCAGGAACAGATTATTTTGCAAAAGCAGGAGCGGGAGTTATTTGAACCGCATCGAGATCGACGGCCCAATAAGAAACAAAGACGTCAGATTCATCGCTTCAAGCAAAGTTGATTTTTAGCTTACAAGCAGGTTGGTGGTTTGGGAATGCCGGCAATTTTACAGGAAAATTTTAGCGGTCCTTCGGGGAAAAGCCGATGCAGATAGCGGCTGTTGCCTATTTCCTCGCCAAAAGTATGACGTACTGCTTTGACAAAAACCCTTGCATTTGGAAGGTGTTGATATTGCAGATAATAATTGCGTATAAATTTTATGATTTCCCAATGGGCATCGGTTATCTCAATCGCATTAGCCTCGGCAATTTCCAAGGCTATTTCTTCATTCCAATCATTTAGATTTTTCAGAAACCCTTCTTCTGTTTGGGCCAATAGCTGGTATTTATTAGTCATTATTTACCAGGATTGAATTAATGAATGTTCAATTGTTAATTTAACAAAATCCGAATAGTTAATAATTGAGATGCCTTCCACTAATTCTTCAGGTAAAATCCCCCGCGCTTGTAAATCAGTCGTTAAAGCGGCGAGGTTGCTTTGTTTTTGCAGACGACTGAGTCGTTTACTTAAAGCACCTTCCTTTAACAACTCTTGAACGGCACTACGAATAAACAATACTGAATCGCCAGCATCGATTCTTTCCAGAATCGAAGCTTGTATCGGCGATTTAGCAATAATGTGCAGCAAGGTTATTCCACATGAGTTAGTTTTAGGCCGACGATACCGGCGACGACAAAAGTGATCGAAACAAGTCGTAACCAATCGGTGGATTCTTTAAATAAATACATGCCTGCAAGGGCTGCCCCTGCAGCCCCAATACCAGTCCAGACAGCATAAGCTGTGCCCAGTGGTAATGTTTTAATCGAAACCATCAGCAGATAAAAACTGGCTCCGCCAGAAATACAAGTGATGATACTGGGCCAAAGTTTGGTAAATCCTTCATTGTATTTCAAACTTAGCGCAAAAATAATTTCAGCAGCCCCGGCGACAAATAAAAAAAACCATGCCATTTTCGATTTTCTCCAGCAGTTTAAGATTTTTCTTCTAAAATTACATTCTAACGATCAGGTTTTTATAAAACTGAAAAACTGATCAATATTTTTTTTCGACATAGTCTTTGATAAAGACTCCAGCAAAATTATACGCAAGCAAATAACATTGGCATAATTTAAGATGAACGACCTTTCCTATTCCATCTCTAATCCCAAGGAAATTCTCCATAATCTGGTTTTACTTTGGAAAAACAAATGTTTTTTGAACGCAAATTTTGGTGAACATGAGTCATTTATAACAACCATTGTCGGGGTTGATCCTAAAAAAAAGAACTTGTTTTTAGATGTTGCGCCAAAAGAATATTTAAACAAAAAACTGTTATTGTCCGCTGATGTTATGTTCAGAACAGAATTTTCTGGTATCAAAGCGATTATTCCAGGTAACAAAATAACCAAAACAACTTTGTCAGGGCAGCAGGTTTTTAAATTACCGATTCCTGCGAATATGATTTGGCGTGAGAGACGCCAGTTTTATCGAGTGAAATCACCGCTTTCTCATCCAGCGCAATGCCAATTTTTTCTAGATGATGAAAATGAAACCAGTGTGCAGCTGAATGTGCATGATATCAGTTTGTCTGGAATGGCATTGGTTTATGATGATCACGATTTGTCAGAAGCCTTGGCCCCGGAGACAGTATTTGAAAATAGTAAAATCTTGCTTCCCGGCCTTGGCGAAGGGCATGCTGAAGGCTATATTGGCTTCCAAATTCGTTACGAAACGCCACTTAATCCAGAAAAGCCGGATAAAACCAAAAAAATTGGCTGTCAATTTACTAAAATATCCCCGGCGTTTGAGTCAATTTTACAGCGCTATATGCAAAATGTTGAAAGGGAGAATAAAAAGAAAACATGAGGCCGTCCCTGGTCTCCAGGTTATCTAAAGGAAGCAAAGCTCTGTGGTAGGTTTTACCAGCTTAAATAGAAGCCGCCATTAGCATCGCCAATACGAATACCCGACCTAGAATAGCCATATCCACGACGGTCATAGCGGTCATAATTATCTCGATGGGTGTTATGCGCAACCCGGCGATTGTGTTTGTATTTATAGATGCGTTTACTGGCTTTATTTTGCTTTCTTTGCAAAATTCTTCTTTCTCTGTCAGAAAACCAGCCATCACGCAGAAATCGTCTTTCCAAATCAGCTATTTCTTCCTGTTCGCAACGTAATTTCTCGATTTCCCTGGGTGTCAAAACGCCGTTATAAACACCGTCTTCAATTCTTCTTTGTTGACGATGCTGTCGATGATGGAAGCGCTCATCATAATCATGGCGGTTATAGTTGTCATCATCATAATAATACCTGTCACGCGCATACAAATTAGTGGCAAATAACAAACTGGTTCCAGCCAATAATAGCAATAACTTTTTCATGATTTGCTCCTGTTGTTCATGGTGGTTATAGCTTACAAAATTGTTCTGAATTAAAGCTGAATTGGCTTGTGATAAAATCCTGGTATGAAATCAAATGAAATATCCAGTATTGAAAATCCGGTTTACACTGTTTCTCAATTAAACAGAGAGGTTAAAGAACTTCTCAATTTGCATTTTCTGAATGTTTTGGTTGAAGGAGAAATTTCAAATTTAAGCACCCCTTCATCGGGGCATATCTATTTTTCGTTGAAAGATCCAAAATCCCAGATTCGCTGCGCAATGTTTCGTTCACAGCAGAGAAACCTGGGTTTTGTACCGGAAAATGGTTTGCAGGTTCTGGTTAAAGCACAAGTCAGCTTGTACGAACCGAGAGGTGATTTTCAACTCATTGTACAGGCAATGGAGCAAGCGGGCGATGGCGCTTTGCGCAGAGCTTTTGAGGCTTTAAAGAAAAAACTGGCAGCAGAAGGCTTGTTTGATTCGGAAAGCAAACAGCAAGTACCTTATTTGCCGAAAGCCATTGGTGTAATTACTTCTCCATCAGGAGCTGCAATCAGGGATATATTATCGGTTTTGCATCGACGTTTTGCTTTTATTCCAGTGATTATCTATCCAGTTGCCGTGCAAGGTGAAAATGCAAAATACGAGATAGTAGAAGCGTTAGAAATTGCCAATGCCAGAAATGAGTGTGATGTGATTATTCTTGCCAGGGGAGGCGGGTCTTTGGAGGATTTGTGGGCATTTAATGAAGAAATTGTCGCCAGGGCAATCAATATCAGCAAAATTCCGGTAGTTTCTGGTGTGGGACATGAGGTTGATTTCACCATTGCAGATTTTGTCGCTGATTTTCGAGCGCCAACGCCGTCCGCTGCAGCCGAACATTGTACGCCTGAAGCACAGGAACTGTTACAGTATTTCAAATTGCTGGAAAACCGTTTAATTCAGCAAATGAATAGAATTCTGGCTGGTTGGAAACAGACGACGGAATGGCTGGAAAATCGTCTCAAACAACAAAGTCCTGAGCAGCAACTTGGCACAAAAGCGCAGCGTTTGGATAATCTGGAGCTAAGATTAAATCAAGTGCTACAATCAATGTTAGATAAGAAAAATACGCAACTGACGCAGATGCAGCACAAACTTTGGCAACAAGAACCTTCCAATCAAATCGATGGCTACAAAATGCAGCAACAATATTTGACCGAGCGGCTGATTGTCTCTGTTGAACATAAGCTGGACGGGCTTAAACAGAAAATTGTGAACACCAGTCAAACATTACATGCGGTCAGTCCGTTGGCAACATTGAGTCGGGGTTATGCAATCGTGACTGAATTGGAATCAAATCAGATTGTTCGTTCAGCAAGACAATTGAAACAGGGTGAGCGGGTTCAAACTCGTCTGGCAGAAGGCCGTTTTATCAGTAAAATTGAGATAATTGAAAATGATTAACAAGATAATATTACTATTGCTTTTTCCATATTTGGCGTTAGCAGCAAAATTGCCAGAGCAATTAGCCGTTCCCGGCGGTATTGTAAAAATAGTGGTGGGTGAAACCTCATCGCCACCACCAAAAGTATTTTTTAATGACCGGCGAGTGCTGGTTACTGGTTATGAAAACCAATGGCTCGCTTTGGTGGGGATTTCATTGAAAACCAAACCAGGTGCTTATTATATTTCTGTCAAACCGAAGAATAAAAATATTCAAACTCGTTTTACCGTGGTTGATAAGGAATATCCGGCACAATATATTACGCTCAAAAATAAACGTATGGTGAATCCGAATCCGGATGATTTGAAACGGATCAAGGCTGACCGAATTCCAATCGGCAAGGCATTGCGAACATGGACTGAACAACAAGAAGTAGATACTGGTTTTATTGCGCCTGTAGACGGTCGCTTAAGCAGTTTGTTTGGACTGAAAAGGTTTTTTAACAAACAGCCAAGAAATCCGCATAGTGGCCTGGATATTGCTGCTACTGCTGGGACGCCCATCATGGCGCCCGCAAAGGCAAAAGTCATCGAGACCGGCAATTATTATTACAATGGCAACACGGTTTTTCTGGATCACGGACAGGGCTTGATAACCGGTTATTTTCATATGACCGATATTAATGTCAAGCCGGGGCAAGCTGTTAATCAAGGTGATGTGATTGGCACAGTCGGATCAACGGGTCGTGTTACTGGTCCGCATTTACACTGGAATGTTTACCTGAACAGAACCAAGGTTGATCCTGCCTTGTTTATTGCTGAAGATATTCCTCGGCTGGATGCCAGGAATAAAAAATAGGTTGAATGGTTTGCTTGTTATCTGTTTTTTGTTATTTATTCTTAAAGCAGTTGCATTGGGTGTAATCATTAATTTGAAGGCACGGATTCATATATTATTGCGGTTTTTGCCTGAGCATAAACGTTTCGTATGGGAGTCTTTCGAGTCTGTTCGAAATTAAGATAAATCCAACCAGAGTCGTCAATATCACAGCAGCGGCAAACCCATAGCCATAAAAAGCTGGTCCCAGGTATATTGATAATGCGGTAAAAGCAATATTGGATAGTGCAAATAACATGCAGAGATTGAGTGCAACGATCCGGTAATCAAAATAGAACAGCAAGTTTAATATTGCTAATAATAATACCTGGACTCCAACTGCAATCAGGTCTACGTTAAATAACAAACGATACAACGGTGAAATTCCAAACCAGGTCAGTAATTTGTCACCAATTGTCATCAGTATAATCACTGTCATACCTTGTACTTTAAAGATTTCATGTATTCCTTGTCGCACAACAATACTCATTTCCGTATGAATTTTATTGATTTGTTTTAATGGTTTTCCCTTGTTGATAGCACTGTAAAACTGCGTATATTTTTCTGCAAAGTCTGTTTCCATACGGATGAGAAAAACTGCCATACCGGGAATAATCGATAAGTATGCCAGGAAAATAGGCAAGTCATAAACGTCTGAGGCTCTTAATGGCCCAATGACCGCCTTACTGGTATGAGGGGTGAACCAAAAAATGAATTTATCTGCCCAAATAGCAAGATTGTAGAAAAAACCAGTCAAACTAAGACTCAGAAAAATTTGTTTCTTTTTAACAAAGTCCAATGCGATAAGTTGGGTGCTGGAATAGGATCTAAGTACTAGATTTAAGAGTATGAAGAACAACACTCCGTGGCCAAAAATGAAGCCAGCCATTAATCCTTCCAAACCCAGGTTGCTCAATTGGGTTGCCAGGCCTACTGTGATTCCGTATCCCACAGCGAATGCAATCAAAATACCTCGATGGGCTTTAAGACCCGATAAAATAATGATCAGAATCCAGGTTGCAGAAAGGATGACAAACCCTGTCAACATTAATAAACGATAAACCAGTGATCCCGAAAAAACTGTTATCAACAAGACGCTTCCAACAATACCACTGATGGTAATGATTAAAAGTAGTGCGCCCAGTAAATTTGGTAGCACGAGGGACTCTTTTTTTTCATATATCCGGTCAGAAATAAAACGGGTAAATAATAATTGCAATGGGCTGGTTAAAATTAAGGAAAAGGCCATCAAATAGGTAACTGATATTTGAAATTCTTCTACAAAGGGCGAGCTAGATTTGTCCGTATTTATTAAGCCAATAACAAGAATGCCAATGATGGAGAGTATCCATGGTCCGGAACTGATGATTCCAGCAAAACCATAAGCCTGAAGTAGACCAAAAAAGCTATCTTGTTTTATTAAAGCCCTAAGCCTAAAACCAATACCTGCCATTATGAATGAATTGCCTTTTCGTAAGTTTCTGCATAACGAGACAATACTTCCGCCTGAGTATAAAATTTTTCAACGCGTTGTATACCAGTCTGCTGGGCAGCCCGCCAGCGTTGGTTGTCCATTAATAATGTCAAAATTGCCTTTGCTGTGGCTTCTGGGTCAGCAATCGGAACTACTAATCCTGCGCTTCCGAGTGCTCGGTCCTCAGGGCTTTTTCCATCAATTATTTCGCGACAGGCACCGACATCACTCGTTACTACAGGAATGCCACTTGCAAACGCTTCCAACAAAACCAACGGAAATGCTTCACTGATGGATGTTAGTACCATCAGGCCAAGTTGTGGAAGAACGTTGGTAATTTTTTGAAACCCTAGGAACCTAACATTGTTTTCCAACCCTAAACTTTTTACCAGGTTTTTGCATTCTTCAACATATTCCTGATCTTCATCCTCCGGACCAATGAGCCAACCTTCAGCTTCTGGAATTTGGGTTACGACAGATCGCATCGCACGGATAAAAGTTTTGATATCTTTGATTGGTACAATTCGACCGAGTAAGCCAACAACCATCGGCGTTTTTTCCGGACGATTTTCCCGAATGGAGAGAAATTTATTTGGCTCCATGCCGTTCGGTATTACCATGGAGCGACTGGCATCGGCACCATCAGTAATTTGTCTTTGACGATTCTTTTCGTAGAGGCTAATGATAGGGTCAGAAAACCGATAGGTTAGCCGTCCTAAAGACTCAAAATAATGTATCCATAGTTTATTTTGATAACTCATTCCATGAGTGAGGGCATCATCGAAATGATCATTGTGTTCCTGGATAAATAAGGATTGTAAATCGATTTTGCGTTCTTTAGTGTAGATGCCATGCTCGGTCAGTATAAATGGGCGACCAGTAATATTTGTTAGAAGCGCACCCAAAAATCCAGCATAACCAGATGATGCGGAATGGAATGCTCCGCTGGCAGGTAGCTGATGTGCAATTTTAGCAAGTTTGAATAATGGTGAATGCATTGCCCTAATTGTCCAGAAATACGCAATGAATGACTCATCACTGCAGGTTTCCAAATGACTTTCACAGATAGTTTGCCATGCAGCTTCACTATAAAAAAATTCTTCAGCAGTAAAGCCATTGGGTTTGCCCATTGTGGTTAGAACCTTATTTATAAGGGCGTCACTGCAATTATTACTCTGATTCTTAAACCAATCATGTAATTTCATTGCGTCAATGACATAGTCTTTATTGCCTGAGCAGGCTTTAGGCTTAGAGAGAGAAATAGGCTCCCATAAATAGTGACACTCTAAATTTACAACATTAGCAGGCAAAGGATACTTGAGATCGTCATAATCAGACTGTTTCGCCCCAAGAAAGATTAATGAAAATTTAAACTGGGGGAGGCCTTCAATAATTTGGTGTACCCAGCCAGATACGCCTCCCCTTACGAAGGGGTAGGTTCCTTCAAGTAGTAGAGTGATGTCGGCAGTTATTATTTGATTAGTCAACTGTTAATTCCTTTACGCCAATACCGGACTGAGGCACATAAATCAGAATGGGAAACAGGAAAATTGATGCCATCCATGTGTTGCTTGACTTTATCAAACCGTTTAGATGAGAATTCAATCTCTGCAAAATAAGGGAGTAACTGTTTTCGATCAAAGCCTAATTGTGCGGCTCTTTCAAATTCAGCGTTCGCTTCCTCGAATTTTCCTGCCTTGAGCAGTAAACGGGCAAGTTGGAAACGCAATCCGGCATCATTTGGATGATGATCCAATCCGGCATGTACTTGTTGGAATGCCTGTTGCAATGTAAAGCTTAGCATTTCACCTTGTACCAAGCCGCTATGCACTAATTCCCAATAATCACTGGCTATACGCTTGTAGAAATGGAGGCTGTTGGATGGATGATGCGCTTTAGCCGCTTCCAGTTGGGATTGTATGCGGTCACTGATAGTTTGTTCTTTGCGATCAATCAGTGCATAGGCTAACAAGCGTATATCATCTTCAGGGTCACGTAGTGCTTGTCTTAGAAGGGGGACTGCATCCTTATCGCGGAGTTTTAATGTTGCGATAAGTGCCTCTAAGCGTTTGTTTGGATCATCAGACGCTAGTAAATTTTTTGCAGGGGTGGCAAGGCGTCCCAATTGTGAAGTGGAAATTGTAGGTGCTGTCGAAGGAAGTGGGGGAATTTCGTTAATAGCAACCTTGAATACTTTTTTGTCAGCTTTTATGTGTTGTAACCCAGGTATTAAAGCCAGACTAAGCCCAATAATGCCTAAAGCAGGGATGAAAAAGCCAATCAAAAATAAAAATGAACAGGCGATGGTAAAATTCGTTTGGTATCGTTCTGGCAAGTTTTGGAAAAAAATTAATGCAGTCGCTAAACAGATACAGGTATGTGCAGCCAGAGCAATAGGAAATAGTTCTTTCCCAGGGCCATTTAACAAGACAAAAGGAATGTATAATTCCATTCCGATTGCTGCAATTAAAATAAAAAAATAATTTATTGTAGTCAAATGTAAATTAACTTTCTGCATGGGGGCTTTTCTCATTTAGAATTAAAGTGACAAAATTGATTGAGCTCAGACAAGATTTTATTTGCGTCAATACTGGCATCTAAAGTCCATTGCTGAATGCTAACGCTAGTATCTGTTGAGTCTTCATCATCACTGTTTAGGCCAGATAGTCCCAGTCTGTCAAAAAAGCTACTTATGCCCTTGTTATCAGTAAATGGTAATAGCTGGATAGCGACTTGATGAGCATACTGATTCTCAAATACCCAAGTCTTATCTAGACCTCGGGACTCCGACAATAATTTTGGAATGTAATGATGTCCCAATGTCTGTGAGGTGAACTTAGTGACAACAATAACCGTAGAGTAATGCAATCGTTTGATTTCGATTAAAATTCTTCGTAATGCTAGCTCAAAATCTTTCCAGCCGCTTTTTGATGGGTGCAGTTCAGATCTCCGGTTAAGAAGATCGCCTATGCGTCCCCCCATTACAGCTAATAAATCTAAGGTACTCGAATGAAGAGCAAAAAACGGCATTTCAGTTACAACTACAAGTCCCCATACCACATCAAAAACATCAACTAAAGGAATAGCAACCAGTGCCGCTCCCGTTTCTTCTGCATGATTCTGAACACTGACAACTTTATGGCTGATTAAAGCCTGTTGAACTAATGGATTTGAAATTTGAATATTTGCAGGGCTGCCTATATAGGCAATTGCCTTTGTAGTTAACACTTTATTACTGTTGACAGAAAAAAGTGATGCTGCATATATGTTGGAATGTGCGCTAAATACTTCCAAAATTGGTTTTCCAATGTCATCAAAAATATTCCCTGGGTGTTGCTGTATCGAATAAATTTGTTTTTCTAGTAACAGTAGAGAAGTGCGCAAATTTTTTGTTTGACTTGAAAGTTCTTGTTCAATTTGACTGTGGGATGCTTTAAGAACCTGGTAAATTCGGGTAAATTCATCCATACGAGTTTTCAAATATTGATGGTCCTGTTCAAGTTTTTTTTGACGTCGCTGCCAAAGATCATAATATTCTCCAGTGATTAATGTCGTTAGTAACATGCCAACGATGGATATGGTTGGAAATATGGGTATAAAGGCCCATTGAAAATATGAACCGAGACTCAATATTGCGATAAAGAAACCGGCGCTAGTCATGCCATAAGCCAGTCCATATTGCAGGCTAAGCAATAAGGGCGAGAGTATTAGCCATGGAAATTGACTGTTAAGAAAAAAAGGATCAGACCCGTCAATCAAAAAACCAATACCAGGAATTGTCAGTGTTATTACAGCAGTTTCAATCCACGCCTGGTTTGGTGTTGGCGATTTCTGAAACAGGAATGGTAATCTATTAACAATCATTTGATTTTTCAGTCATTCGATAAATCAATAGATGACAAAAGCTCTCTTATCAGCTTTTGTGTCGTGCCAGTCAGTGATTCACTACTCCAGCCCGTACGAGCACCGGTAGCAGACCAAACGGTACGGCCAGAGTCGATTTCAATTATTCGAATGCTTAGCCCAACTACTGGTTCGCCGCCAACGCCGCTTTTATATCGCCATTCTTCGACACTTCCCGTAACTGCGTAATGAATATGATTTTGTTTGGCCCAATCTAAGGCACGTTTTTGTAAGTGCCGGTCATCGAGTTCAGGAAAGCTTGAGCTGTTATTTTGAACGGGATAGCTTTCAAGCTGCTGAATGCCGCGTGTATACAACAAAGTGCTGACGATTGCTTCGATTTTTTCACCTGCCCTGGGGGTGGTTGTATGGTTTTGGAAAGGTAGTAAGGCCCAGGTTTTTTTTGAATCCAAATGTTGACTGGATTTGGTATCAATTACGGAACAGGATTGCAAAATTAAAATCAAAAAAGTGTAACTTAAGTATTTGAATTGTTTAGTCATAAGAATATAAGGCATCTTTTTTAAATCTGAATGAACAGGCGTATATTGTGTTAAAAGAAAGTATTTTAGAAACGAAATTCATATTGAATTCCTATTCCACGGTAAGCTTGGTCTGTTCTACCT
>JALSJK010000126.1 GCA_026989395.1 Methylomonas sp. | reverse complement strand
GATGCAACACTTCAAGGTGTTTAATCTCGTCGTCTGATAGGTGGTAATCATTCATGTCGCTATTATATTCGCAATCAATGTAATGCGCCAGCTAGTTAATGTGCATTCTTAATCGCGAATAGTATAATTTAATCGAAATACTATGATTAAAATAAATTTCGGTACTTTGCCTATTTGCCGCTAGGGTCTGAATTGCCTTGGTATAAGCATTAAAATAACGATTAACGTCATTGGTCGTTAGCGCCGCTTCACCCAGCATGTCAAAGGAAAACAGGTAATCATTCTGCTGGCTTGCCAGATGTAATGCTTGTTCAATCGTTTCTGCCAACACAAATTGATAGGCCAGAAATTGCATTGCTTGTTTTAACGCTTTTCGTATGACTGGCATTCCAAGTCTGGCTGCTGCCTTGTTAAAAATATCCCGATGGCCTGACTGGGTTTTAAATTTATTTTCCAGCTTGCTACTTATCAGCAACGCCTGGGTTGATAAATTGACCCACAATGAATCACTATGCAGCAAATGTTTATCCCAGTCTGCTTCAGTCAATTTTTCTTGTAAAAACAAGTCTTGGGTCTGCGAATCTGGAATACGTAATAATGCCTCGGCAATACTGAGTAAAACAATACCCTCTTCTGAATTAAGCTGGTATTCGTGTAAAAATGCGTCAACCAGCGATTGCGTATCTTTCTGTTGGCGAATTTTTGTGACCAGCTCCCAAGCTCGTTGCCGTATGGTATCGGCGTCATAATGCCCTATAACTGACAATATTTTTTTTAGCGATTGCTTTTCATCAGCGAGATAATTTTTTTGAATTGTTCGCCAATCATCCTGCAACGTCTGCTTATTCATACTCAGGAAACCAAGACGTCTGATACCAGGGCCATTGCCTTGTCGGTACGGTCTGTCGAAATAGCTACCAACCCATAAGTTTCATCACGCTGAATAAATCTCACACTGCGGACACCAACTCCGGCATCAGTAAATCGACGGGCAATTTTAGCCAAAGCTCCGGGTTCATTACGCAGTTTGACCAAAATGGCATCTTCAGTCACCACTTGCATATCCGGGAATTGATGAACGACTTGTCTTGCACGATCATAGGGTTCTGCAATCAATACAATCACCACATGGTCGCCAACCAGTTCGGCATCAATAGATTCAATATTGACTTCCGCATTGGCCAATGCCTCACTGATCTCGGTAAGAATGCCAAACCTGTTTTCAGAAATAATACTTAATTGTTTCATCACTCCCGCCTCAAGCACACACAGTACTTTTGTTTTGTTTGGCTGCAAGAATATCGGCAACAAAACGGTTGATATGGCTTTTTTTAACATGAGGCATGGTCACAATATGAGCGATGTCCCCATGAACCGCAATTTGCCAGCGACTAAGTACATCTTCGTGTTGTTTGGGAAAAACGACAGTTATCGAATGCTTGTTTCTCCATGCGCTAACACCCGCTGCTTTCAAGCTGGAAACAGCATAATCAGCAACTTCCAAACAATGACTAATAATCTTCCGAAACCCGGAATATTGCCTGGTTTGTATCGCATACCAAAGAAATAATGGGGTTATTGCATTTCTTGAACCAGAAACCGTGGTATCAAGCGTACTAATGTATTCCACAGCGCATGCTACACGCTCTACATTGGATTTTTTTGCCAAAACAATTCCGCATGGAATGGGGGAACCCACCATTTTATGTCCACTAATGGCAATACTGTCTGCACCAGCAGAAAAATCAAAAGGCTGGGAGTTATCAACAAATGGTAAAATCATCCCGCCCAATGCGGCATCACAGTGAATATAGTAATTGTTAATGGCCAGATCACTCATGATCTGTTTTATCCTTTCCAGATTATCCACTGCTCCCGTCATGGTGGTTCCAATATTGGCGAAAATGATTGCCGGAACATCACG
>JALSJK010000125.1 GCA_026989395.1 Methylomonas sp. | reverse complement strand
ACAGGCTTGTACAAACTTCTTCGACAACCTCGATGAGCATCATGCTCCTTTGCGTGCATTGTTGAATGAAAAGTTTCAGATTATTGAGGGCAAAGCCGGGTATTCTTGATCGTGGATAGTATAAATTGAATTTTGCAGGCTGGTAACGCACGCTATTTTTTCAGTAATTTGAAAAGTTTTGTAACTGTCTTCTAACAAAGATCATCATTAGCCCCGTACCCAAAAAGTAGATTGCGGAAGGTATTGGAACCGTTGTCGATGAAATAAAAACAACTTCTTCATTCCAATAAGAAGGTAGCTTATCCCACGGGTTAGGAAGCGAGTCATCGGTGATAAAAGCATATCCGATATTTCGATCCAGTATCAAATCAAGAGCAACTTCCATGTCAGTTGCTTCCTCTGCTGAATAAACTAAGGCGCCGAATCCGTCTGAATAATAATTGTTGATATAGGAATCAGGGGTATATCGAGTCCAATTTGAAAAACTATCTTCGTAAATAATATTTACATCGGCCCAGTTAAAATAGATTTCAGGGGTATTTGTGCCATGATTAAAAACAACAAAATCAAGAATCGGTGTATCAATACTATTTTTAACGAATTGGTAAAGTTCCTGGTAATAATTTAGTAACTGACTGTCAGTGGAAACACTAACTTCATCAAAAAAAATTCCAGTGACTTGGTAATCTTGAGTATTAAAATCGCGGTTATATTTCAGAATATCAGCCTTGACATCATTAATGTTTCGGTTTCCATAATTTGTTGGTACATAACCAATCATTTGAGCATTATTGTTAGCAAGCTCGGTGAGACCATTTTGATAATCATCATTAGGGCTGTTAATTAATCCTGGACCATTATCAGGATTAACGATTGCAGTGATTCTGATAGCCTTAGTGGCGGCAGCAATGTCGTCCCAGATATATGATTCAGGAGAATACCAGTTGGGGTAGCTGTAAAGCGGGTAGAGTAAGTTTAAATTTGATGCGTTAGCATCTCGAATCATAGATAAGGTTGATAAAAAACCAAGGCTAATTAAAACAAATATCTTTTTCATTCTATTCCTCCTCCAATTAAAGATAGTGCAAAATCTAAAATTGTCTGCAGTGTCTTTATAAAGCTAAAGAAGAGGCCAGTATTCAAAAGTTAATGGCAAAAATATTTATACTTCTGGATGCATTTGAGAATTCAATCTGTTATGGGTAATCAGATGTTTAATTAATGTCATTACATTATTTTTTGACATAAAAATTTCACATGATGGGTTGCGGAATGGAGTATATTCATAAAGTATGAAAGGCATATAAAAAGAGCATAGTCAAAAACAGTTTTATCGTTATTTCTTGGAGGCCTAAAATGACGAATCAACAGATGTTAATGATAGATGGAAATCAGGCCGCAGCAATTGTTGCTCATAAGCTGAACGAAGTTATCGCAATTTATCCGATCACACCGGCATCACCAATGGGCGAGGCGGCAGACGAGTGGTCAGCTCGAGGTCAACCCAATCTATGGGGAACCATTCCTAAAATTATTGAAATGCAATCAGAAGCTGGTGCAGCTGGCGCTGTTCATGGTTCTTTGCAAACTGGGGCATTAACGACAACTTTTACCGCTTCACAAGGTTTGATGTTGATGCTACCCAATATGTACAAGATTGCGGGTGAATTAACTCCAACCGTTTTCCATATTGCCTCACGATCACTGGCTTGCCAGGCATTATCAATATTTGGTGATCACAGTGATGTGATGGCTGCAAGAATGACTGGTTTTGCCATGCTCTGTTCCTGTTCTCCCCAAGAAGTTATGGATTTTGCGTTGCTGGCAACTGCTGCCAGCTTAGAAGGGCGGTTACCATTCCTGCATTTTTTTGACGGTTTCAGAACCTCACACGAAATTGCCAAAATCAATGCCATTGATGATGGTGTTTATCGGGCGATGATGAATGACGACTGGGTAAAAGCGCATCGTGGGCGTGGTTTATCTCCAGAGCATCCAGTTTTACGTGGCAGCTCTCAAAATCCAGATGTATATTTCCAGGCGAGGGAATCGGTTAATCCTTATTACACCAAAATGCCAGATATTCTACAAAAGGCAATGGACAGTTTTGCAACATTGACAGGCCGTCATTATCACCTGTTTGATTATATTGGCGCTCCACAAGCCGAACGAGTGATCATATTAATGGGTTCGGGTGCTGAAACTGTGGAAGAAACAGTTGATTATCTGGTGAGACAGGGTGAGTCAGTTGGGGCAATAAAAGTCAGATTGTTTAGGCCATTTTCTGCAACTGCATTAATCGAAGCATTACCTGTAACTTGTACCAATATTGCCGTGTTGGACAGAACCAAAGAACCAGGTGCAGATGGTGAGCCGTTATATAAAGATGTAGTAACAGCGGTTAGCCAATATTTTTATTCATTGGATTGTAAATTCGATAAATTGCCACGAATCATTGGTGGTCGTTATGGATTGTCTTCTAAGGAGTTTACACCAGCAATGGTCAAGGCAATTTTTGATCATCTTAAACAGCCACAACAAAAAAACTCATTCACGATAGGTATTCATGATGATGTTGAATATCTTAGTCTCGACTGGGATAGATCATTTCGTACTGATGTGCATGATGATGTCTTTCAGGGAGTATTTTTTGGGCTGGGCAGTGATGGGACAGTCAGTGCAAACAAAAACAGTATCAAGATTATCGGTGAATATACCGATTTATATGCACAAGGTTATTTTGTTTACGACTCAAAAAAGTCAGGGGCAGTGACTATTTCACATTTGCGGTTTGGTCCAAATCCCATTCATTCAAGTTATCTTGTTGCAAGTAACGAAGCTAATTTTGTTGCCTGCCATCAATCGGTATTTTTAGAGCGTTATAACATGCTGGATATGGCGGCAGAAAATTCAGTTTTTTTGCTGAATTCACCTGTTGAACCAGATAAATTATGGTCTGCATTGCCAAAAAAAACCCAGCAACACATCCTTGATAAAAGTATCAAGATGTACTGTATTGATGCTTATGAAGTAGCGAAAAAAACGGGAATGGGTAAACGCATTAATACTATTATGCAGACTTGTTTTTTTGCAATTTCAGGTATTCTGCCGAAACATGAAGCTATCACAGCTATTAAACAAGCAGTTGAAAAAACTTATGGCAAAAAGAATAAACGTATGGTGGCTCTCAATTTTCGTGCGATTGATCAGGCGTTATCTTATCTTCATGAAGTAATAATTCCGCAACAAATTACTAGTGAAATTGAATTACACTCGCCAGTTCCTGATTCCGCACCGGAATTTGTTCGTAAAGTGACGGCTGAACTGATAGCGGGCCATGGTAATGAACTCCCAGTAAGCGTGTTTCCAGAAGATGGCACTTATCCTTTAGGTACTAGCGCATATGAAAAGCGTAATTTGGCGCTAGAAATTCCAGTATGGGAGTCAGATATATGTACCCAATGCGGTAAATGTGTAATGGTTTGTCCTCATGCAGTCATTCGAAGCAAAATTTTTCCAACATCGGCAACACTAGAAGCACCACAAACATTCAAACATACTCCCTTATTGGGTAAAGATTTTCCTGAAGGATTGGAAATCAGTTACCAGGTTGCTCCTGAAGATTGTACCGGATGCAGCTTGTGTGTTGATATTTGTCCCATTCGTGATAAATCTAATGCAAGTCGCAAGGCACTTAATATGGCACCGCAGCAAGCATTGAAACAGCAGGAACGGAAGAATTGGGATTATTTTTTATCACTTCCAGAATATGATCGACGTTTACTGAAATCTACGACAATCAAAGGTTCAATGGTGATGCAGCCATTGTTTGAATTTTCAGGGGCTTGTGCCGGATGTGGTGAAACCCCTTATTTGAAACTTGCTTCACAATTATTTGGTGATCGAATGGTGGTTGCTAATGCTACGGGTTGTTCCTCAATTTATGGTGGCAATTTACCAACAACACCTTGGGCAAAAAATTCACAAGGCCGTGGCCCGGCCTGGAATAATTCGCTGTTTGAAGACAATGCCGAATTCGGTCTGGGTATTAGGGTGGCTATTGATAAACATACTGAGCAGGCTTTCGAACTATTAAAACAACTCAAACTACAATTGAAGGAAGAATTGGTTGAAGCGATTATTCACGCTGATCAATCAGATGAAGTAGGAATTTCTGAACAACGTCAGCGAGTTGCTGATTTACGAGATCAATTGAAAACTATTGACACTCCCGTTTCAGCACAATTAATTCAATTATCTGAAAATTTTTGTAAAAAGAGCGTGTGGATCATCGGAGGAGATGGCTGGGCTTATGATATCGGTTATGGTGGCTTAGATCATGTACTCGCCAGTGGGCGAAATGTTAATATTCTGGTGCTGGATACTGAAGTCTATTCCAACACGGGCGGTCAGACTTCCAAAGCCACACCACGTGGTGCGGTGGCAAAATTTTCCGCCAGCGGTAAAGCAACAGCCAAAAAGGATCTGGGTTTGTTAGCGATGGATTATGAGAATGTCTATGTGGCACACGTTGCTTATGCGGGAAAAGATACCCAAACCCTACGGGCTTTTCTTGAGGCAGAGGCGCACGAAGGTCCATCCTTGATAATTGCCTATTCCCCCTGCATTGCCCACGGTATTGATTTGTCAAATAATCATCGACAACAACAACTGGCGGTAAAAAGTGGTCATTGGCCATTGTTCCGGTTTAATCCTCAGAAAATCAAGCAAGGTAAAAACCCAATGCATCTTGATTCACCGCCCCCGTCCATACCTTATCAAGATTTTATCCGAACAGAAGCGCGTTTTGATATGTTATGGCAGACGCATCCTGAAGATGCTGAAAGATATCTTGCGCAAGCACAGCGAGATGTAAAACACCGATATCATTATTATCAACAATTAGCTGAGCTGGATTGGACTGATAGTACGAGTGTAGCCGCCATAAAAGCAAATTTTAAACACAAAGCCGAGGGGGTTTAACAATGGTCGACTTAAGTACAAACTATCTGGGTTTAAAACTAATCAATCCCTTGGTTCCATCAGCCTCGCCATTGAGTAAAGATTTAGATGTAGCAAAGCAATTGGAAGATGCAGGGGCGTCGGCAATTGTGATGCATTCACTGTTTGAAGAACGAATTGAATCAGAAGCCAGACGACATGATAGGTTCTACCATCAACAGGCGATAGGACACGCTGAGGCAGAGAGTTTCCATCCAGACCACTATGACTATCGTAGCTATCAAGATCGCTATCTGGATAAATTGGATCAGTTGAAATCGCAACTGGATATTCCCGTGATCGCAAGCCTCAATGGTATTTCTTCAGAGGGCTGGATTGAATATGGTAAGGCCATGCAACAAGCGGGAGCTGATGCCCTTGAACTGAACGTTTATTACATAGCAGGCGATATTGAAAAAAGCAGCAAAGACATTGAAGATCAGTATATCGAGGTATTAACAAAATTACGTCAGCAAGTATCTATCCCTATCGCTATGAAATTATCCTCTCAATTTACTTCGCCTTTACATTTTATCCGCAGGCTTGAACAGGCAGGAGCCAATGGCGTGGTGTTGTTTAATCGTTTCTATCAACCAGATATTGATTTAGAGACACTGTTGATAACCCCAGCATTAACACTTTCGACATCGACAGAGACTTTATTGCGAATTAGATGGGTGGCATTGCTTTATGGCAAGGTGAAGTTATCCATTGCCGTAACAGGCGGTTTCCATACTGCGGAGGATATTATTAAAGCATTATTGGTCGGGGCTGATGTGGCAGGACTTTGTAGCGTATTGCTGGAGCAAGGACCGCAATATCTTAAGCAATTGCTGGAAGAA
The DNA here is from genome assembly GCA_026989395.1 of Methylomonas sp. Lineage (GTDB taxonomy): Bacteria > Pseudomonadota > Gammaproteobacteria > Methylococcales > Methylomonadaceae > JALSJK01. The sequence continues at coordinate 7,476 of JALSJK010000125.1, read as the reverse complement.
TTAAATTTTTGGCTTGAGCAACATGAGTATGAATCAGTACAGCAATTGAAGGGTAGTCTAAGTCAGCAGTATGCAATAAATCCCGAAGAATTTGAGCGGGCAAATTATATTCAGGTATTGGATAGTTATACTCCTCCAGACGGAGTTTTGAGGTGATAGCGTGAGAATAATTTTGATTTGGTCATAATTTATTTGATTCGTGATAATTTTGTGACATTTTTAAAATATTATCATGATGTGGTTAGTGAAAATAGCTAATCGCTTTCCGAGTGGCTGGCATATAGCTTGATGTATCTTCTTTCTATGGAAGGTAAGCTTTGGTCATCCTTATGAAAATATCTTTATATAGGGAAAACATCATGAAAATTTTGCAAAAATCATTTCAATTTTTAATATTGGTTTTATTTACGGCATCTGTACATGCAATGCCCGTAAAACTCAAAGTTATGGTGAAGAATGTTGCGCCTGCTGGCGGTGTTGCCTTAACGCCAGTGTGGGTAGGCTTTCATGACGGCAGTTTTGATAGTTATAATCGCGGCGAAGCAAGTTCTGCAGAAATTGAAGCACTAGCAGAAGATGGTAAGACTAATCCAATTTCTGCATCTTTTTCTTCATCAGGAGGTAATGACGGGGTTGTTTTGGGTGGTGGTAATCCACCATTAATTTTCCCTGGAACAACTGGTCAGGCCATGTTGATGGTCGATTCAGGTAACCGTTATTTCTCTTATGCTTCTATGGTTTTGGCCAGTAGTGATTATTTTGTTGGCAATGATAATCCTCTTGAGCATGATATATCTTCGTTACTGGATGGTACAGTTAATAAAATCAGTTTCTTTATTGGTCAATCAGGTTCAGTTAATGATGCAGGTACCGAGGTTAACGATTTTAATACTTCTGCTGGTAATCCAATATTTTCAGGTCTTCCTGTTGGTCAAACGGATGCCGGGCAGGGGGCTGATGAAAATGCTGTGATAAAGATTGTGGATAATGCTTACGATGGTTTTCTGCATATACCCGATGGATTCGACTTGTCTCCTTTAGATTTCAATCAATACAGTAACGGTATAGCGGAAGTAACGATTACAGCTGTTCCTCTACCAGCAGCATTACCTTTGACATTGACTGGTTTGACAATGTTGTTTGGGATGAAAAGTTTTCGTCGAAAAGCGCTAATGTAGCCTATCTGATTTTGTAGGGATCTATTTTCGTCAAAGATCATATATATTTAATTTATAATCTTTGGCGAAAATAAAAAACCTAAGATTTTAATTGACTATCCATTTCAGTTTTCTTTATGACAACAAAATCAATATTGATTATTGAAGATAATGAGGATATGGCAGAATTGTTGGCTCTTCATCTACGTGATCTTCAATATCGTGTTGAATTATGTCTTGATGGCTTGTCTGGTCTTGCGAAAATTGAGGACAAGCGGTTTGACCTAATAATACTGGATTTAATGCTGCCAGGTTGTGATGGGTTAAAAATATGTCGAAGTATTAGAGAAGATTCTGTTTATACGCCTGTCATTATGCTTACTGCTAAGGATTCCAAACAAGACTGTATTACTGGTTTGGAAACAGGTGCCGATGACTATGTGACCAAGCCTTTTAGCATTTCCGAGGTATTAGCCCGAATAAAAGCAATTTTTCGTCGGGTCGATGCAACGCTTCCGAAAGAACTACGAAAGCAATCCGAAATTTTTCAGCAGGGTTGTTTATGCATTTATTCGGATCAACATAAGGTTACAGTGAATAAGCGGAATGTTGAATTAACGGCAAGAGAATTTGAGTTGTTGTTGTTTTTTGCTCGGCATCCAGGGCGGGTGTTTTCACGTGCAGAGCTATTGGATAATGTGTGGGGTTATGGCCATGATGGCTTTGAACATACGGTAAATTCACACATTAATCGATTGCGAATCAAGATTGAAAAAGATCCCAAGCAGCCTGTTTATATTCAAACTGTCTGGGGGGTTGGTTACAAATTTATGGAAACATAAGCTCATGTTTAACACCCTGTTTGCAAAACTCAGTTTGAGTTTGATGTTTGTTTTCATCTTGATTGGAGTTCTGACTCTCTCTGTTACTTTTGTTGCATCTGATTTATATCAACAAGAGGTGATGCAAAAGCTTAATGATAAAGTGGCAGAACACATTGTTACAGAGACAGATATATTTAAGGGCGGAAAGATTGATTATTCGGTTTTGCGGCAGTTGTTCAAATCCTTGATGGTACTCAATCCCAGTCTTGAGATTTACCTGCTCGACCATGAAGGTTCTATTTTGGCTTTTTCTGCTCCAGTATGGAAAGTGGTGAGGTTATCAGTGGATATTAGTCCGATTCAACGTTATTTTACTCGTGACTCCATTATTCCAATCCGTGGAGATGACCCTAGGGATTACCAAAAAACTAAAATTTTTTCTGCAGCCCCGGTACCTTTTAAAAATGCACCTGACGGCTACCTATACGTGATTCTGGGAGGTGAAGAATATGATTCAATTGTTGAACGAATAAAATCCAGTTATATCCTTGGTAGTAGTTTGGTGGTGATTGTTCTTGGGCTTGTAATTGCATTTATTGTTGGTATTTTGCTGTTTTCCAGACTGACCAAACGATTAAAAAAGCTGGCGCAAACAGTTAGTGAATTTGAACAAGACCCTCAACAAATTCCAGAATTTCCTGGTTTTAAAAAAACAGGAGATGAAATTGACCGATTAACAGCCGCATGCCGGACTATGGCTGATAAAATTTATCATCAGCTGGATGACCTTCAAACTACGGATCATTTGCGCAGGGAGTTGGTGGCAAATGTATCGCATGATTTGCGAACCCCGCTGGCTACTTTACAGGGCTATATTGAAACACTACTGATTAAGGAGTCTGATCTTAGTCAGCAGCAGCGCAGTCAATATTTACAAATTGCCATTAAACATTGTACAAGGCTGAATAAACTGGTTGCAGAGTTATTTGAACTGGCCAGACTTGATGCCAGTGAAACCAAATTAAAGCCAGAGGTATTCAATTTGGTTGAACTTACCGAAGATATTATTCAAAAATTTTCCTTATGTTTGCAGGAAAAAAACATCAGCGTTCAGGCAAAATATGTATCGACTGAACTGTTTGTCATTGCTGATATCAGCTTGATTGAAAGAGTGCTAGAAAACCTTTTGGAAAATGCGTTACGTTTTGTTAAAAATGATGGCTTGGTAACGATAGCGCTAGAGAAAAATGACAAACAAATCCAAGTTAAAGTAATTGATAATGGAGAAGGTATTCCTGAAGATGATTTGGCCCATGTTTTTGATCGGTTTTATCAACTGGATAAAAATCGCCACGTAGAATCGAATCACAGTGGTTTAGGTTTGGCTATTGTAAAAAGGATTATTGAACTTCATCACAGTATGATTGAAGTCAGAAGTATACCTGGTCAGGAAACCAGATTTTCATTTACCTTGCCAACGAGCTTATAATTCAATGGTATTCTTAGTAGCTTCACAAGCATTTTTCAAGGATTATTAAATTTTTTCAGCTGTACCGACAAAGACTAAACTTTTTGTATTGTGGATGTTCTAATGAGATGTAATAGAAAATAACAAAAGAAGAGGTATCAATATGTCATGGTTAATGATTTTTAAATTAGGTTTTTTCTTGACTTGGCCTGCTTTGTTGATTGGAGCCATTATCTATAGTAAAAAAATGCGTAAAAAATCGGGAAAAGGCAGAAGCTTATGGAATCACTGAAAAAATAAAGTTTTTTCAGGTTAGTGTCATTAAATAAAACAGCATTATTTGAATTGCACCTGGAGTTAGGTGCAAAAATGGTTGTCTTTGCTGATTATCAAATGCCGATAAGTTACCCGACGGGTATTATTAAAGAACATTTACATACTCGTACATACGCTGGTTTTTTTGATATTTCGCATATGGGGCAAGTCAGTGCCAAAGGCAAGCAGTTTGCCGTCGAGTTGGAAAAACTGGCGCCCAGCAGTTTTCTTAATCTTCAAGTGTCCAGGCAACGTTATACATTATTGACTAACGACCAAGGCGGAATTATTGATGACTTGATCGTTAGTCATATTGGAGATGACAATTGGATACTGGTTGTTAATGCGGCATGTAAACAGCAGGATTACCGATACTTTGAACAGCGGATTTCAGAAAGCTGTTTGATTGAATTGCTGGAAGATCAGGCATTATTTGCCCTTCAAGGCCCACTTGCTGCAACAGTGATTCAGAAACTGCTAACAAAAGGGTGTTCTGCAATCCCATTCATGGCAACTGCTCAAGTTGCCATTGCTGAAATACCTTGTCGCATTAGCCGTTGCGGATATACCGGGGAAGATGGATACGAGATTTCAGTTGCCAACCAATACGCTGAAAAATTAGCACGCATTTTATTGGCGCAAGAATATGTTGCCCCTGTTGGTTTGGGTGCCAGGGATTCATTAAGGCTAGAAGCAGGTTTATGCTTGTATGGGCATGATATTGATGTCACGACAACCCCTGTTGAAGCTGATCTCGGTTGGGTTGTTGCCAGAAAATATTTACCGCCTGATGGTAAACAACCTGAATTTCCAGGGGCACAAAAAATTATTGCCGAATTGCAATCTGAGCCGACTAGGCGGCGGGTCGGTATTTTGCCCTTAGGGCGCATGCCAGTTCGGGAAGGCGTGGAACTGTTTAATCAAAAAGATGAATTGGTCGGAAATGTCACCAGTGGAGGTTATAGCCCATGTATTGGTTCTCCCATTGCGATGGCATATGTTGCAAATGACAATTGTAATGAAGGAACTGAATTAACTGCGTTGGTTAGAGATCGGCATGTGCCAGTAAAAGTTGTGTCAATGCCTTTTATTCCTCATCGGTATTTTCAATCCTGAACAGGAGAAAATCTTGTCAAACGAACAGCCACCTTTGGAAAAGTTGGAAATGCGTGGTGATTTTATTCGCCGTCATATTGGTCCAAATGCCCGGCAAATAGAAGATATGCTAGCATTTCTAGAACTGTCATCATTGGATGAACTGACAGAAAAAGTTATTCCGGAAACAGTTTTGACCAAACAGCCCTTTGCTTTACGATCCAATTTCAGTGAGCAAGCCGTTGCAGCTTACATGCGTAAAATGCGTAGCTGCAATCAGGTATTTGTTTCCATGATCGGTATGGGTTATTACAATACCATTATGCCCGCCGTTATCAAACGTAATGTCCTAGAGAATCCAGGTTGGTACACGGCTTATACGCCTTATCAAGCGGAAGTTAGCCAGGGTCGTTTGGAAGCATTGGCAAATTTTCAGCAAATGATTATGGATTTAACAGCAATGGATTTGGCCAATGCCTCTTTGCTGGATGAGGCAACGGCAGTTGCCGAAGCGATGGCGATGTCAAAAAGGATAAGCACAAAGGATTCCTCGGTATTTTTTGTTGACCAGGATTGTCATCCTCAGACCATAGCCGTGGTAAAAACACGAGCAAAAAATTTAGGTTACCATCTGCGCATCGGTGATCCATTAACGGAGCTTGAAGATATTTCTGTTTTTGGGGCCGTTGTACAATATCCTGGTTCAAGTGGTGCTATTGTTGATCTACAACACATTGCTGACAAGCTTCATCTTCAGGATGCTTTTTTGACAGTAGCTGCTGACCTGCTTAGCTTGGTTTTGCTAAAGCCACCTGGTGAACTAGGAGCTGATATTGTAGTTGGTAGCGCTCAGCGATTTGGTGTCCCAATGGGCTATGGCGGTCCTCATGCTGCTTTTTTTGCAACCCATGATAAATTTAAACGCGCTGTACCTGGACGTATTATTGGCTTATCTATGGATAAGCGGGGTATGCCAGCATATCGGATGGCATTGCAAACGCGCGAACAACATATTCGCCGCGACAAAGCGACATCCAATATTTGTACTTCGCAAGCACTGCTTGCCATTATTGCCGGGTTTTATGCAATTTATCATGGTAGAAAAGGACTGAAATTAATTGCAGGCAGGGTGCATCGTTTTACTCAAATAGTAGCGCTTGTCCTAAAAAAACTGGGTTATACAGTGATTAATCAGGTTTATTTTGACACCCTGACTATTGATGTTCCAGGTCAAGCACGACGAATTGCCGCCCGTGCTCGATCCATGAAAATCAATTTACGCATTGTTGATGCTGATACTCTCGGTATTTCTCTCGATGAAACCACGACCCGCAAGCAAGTAAAAACTTTATTTTCTGTTTTTTTACCCTATGGGCATGAAGGGTTTGACCTTGATGCTTTGGATAAAGAGATAGCGGAATGTATTCCAGAAAAATGGCAAAGGACAAGTGATTTTTTAACGCATCCAGTATTTGAGCAATTTCATTGTGAAACCGAGATGATGCGTTATATGCGCTGGTTAGCCAGAAAAGATATTGCTCTGGACAGATCAATGATTCCTTTAGGTTCTTGTACAATGAAGCTCAATGCAGCGACTGAACTACAGGCATTGTCCTCTTACGAATTTAGTGACATGCACCCATTTGTACCTTTGGAGCAGGCACAAGGGTATCAGCAATTATTTGAAGAACTTGAAGAAATGCTTTGTGTGTTGACTGGTTTTGATGCTTTTTCCATGCAACCAAATGCAGGCTCGCAAGGAGAGTATGCAGGTTTGCTGGTCATTAAAAAATATCTAGAATCAAAAAATCAAGAGCACCGTAACATTTGTTTAATCCCTGCTTCAGCACATGGAACCAATCCAGCAAGTGCAACACTGGCTGGATTACAAGTTATAGTTGTCGCATGTGATGATCAAGGTAATGTCAGTGTTGAAGACCTAAACAAAAAATTGCATGAGTATGGCGATAATCTTGCTGCTTTAATGATTACCTACCCATCAACACATGGAGTTTTTGAGGAATCGTTCTGTGATATTTGCGCCATGATTCACGATCATGGCGGCCAGGTTTATCTGGATGGTGCAAACTTTAATGCCCTGGTAGGATTGGGGCATCCTGGGCACATTGGCGCTGATGTCGCACATATCAATTTACACAAGACATTCAGTATTCCACATGGCGGCGGCGGTCCAGGAATGGGACCGATTGGTGTTGGTGCTCATCTTGCGCCATTTTTGCCCGATCATCCCGTTGTCGAAGGTGTAAATCCTGCGGCTGGAAATAATGAAACCATCGGTACCATTTCGGCAGCACCTTGGGGTTCAGCGAGTATTCTGACGATTTCCTGGGCCTATATTGCGATGATGCGAGCCAGTGGATTGAAACGGGCGACCCAAGTTGCAATATTAAATGCCAATTATATTGCGAAGCGCTTACGGGATCATTATCCAGTACTTTATACCGGAAAAAATGGAATGGTTGCTCATGAATGTATACTATTCGCGATTAAGAATGCACATTAACTAGCTGGCGCATTACATTGATTGCGAATATAATAGCGACATGAATGATTACCACCTATCAGACGACGAGATTAAACACCTTGAAGTGTTGCA
>JALSJK010000124.1 GCA_026989395.1 Methylomonas sp. | reverse complement strand
CCGCTGACTGTCAGATGGGCTGGAAACTGGACATCAAACTCATTTTTGGTAATGGCAAGAATTTCCTGCCTGATCAGTTTTAAAGGTGCAATTTCACGTTTCATTGGCCCATCAAATACCATAGCGATATTGACAGTCTTGGCCGTACCAGGCAGAGAGCCAAGCAACAAAACTACAAACAGCAGAAGTCTAACTGGCATTATGATTCCTGAATATACAAGTGGCTGTTGGTTTCTGGTAAAAAATAACAGCTGTAAGCACCATAATGAACAGGATGATATGGATGCCATCTATAAATGCATTATTGCAGTTAAATGCCCTGCCTTCAATTCTTTGGTTATGTGTAGAATCACTGTGTTATTCAGGCAGCGGGGCTGGTCAGCAAAAATCGAAGTCTGCAAGTAGTTTCGTTCCAACAATTCCATTTCCGAAATCATTATTTGATAATTTAGAACAATTAATATCCCTCCCGCTAGAGAAGGTTTGAGTGAGGAGAAAATATTTATAATCCCACTTATCTTCATCTGATCCTTGTTGAGTAAATGGCTATAGTCAGTAACACTCATTTAAATATTCCACAACAAGCTGAAAATAATGGCAAATCAGGTTAATTTCTTCTACTGGGAATAGTATTTCCTAAATAATACCATAGAGATTTTTTTCGTTAGCTTGTTTTCTATCTTTTCTGTCCGCAGTACTCTGGTATGATTTCACCAAAAAGGAATGTTATTAGATGTTCCCAAGGTAGGAATAAATTATGCTGACAAAATCAGAAGTTATTCATTTTGCAAAAAGGATTGTTCAATGTGAAGATTGTGGTTCTAGAAAGCTTTGTTTTGCAAATATTTTCTCTCAACATGAGCGAGAAATATTTAATTCTTTTATCAACAAGGTTCAAGCTTACTCTAAAGATCAAATTCTGTTTAGTGCTGGAGAGCAAGTCGCAAATCTTTATGTGTTGAAATCCGGATCAGCAAAAAGTTACCTGGTTTCTGAGGATGGAGAAGAGCAAATAATCGGTTTTCATTACCCAGGGGAGATCTTAGGGCTTGATGATTTAACAAATGACCTTCATAAGCTCTCGATTGTTTTTCTTGAAGACGTCAAAGTGTGCATCATTACAAAAAACGCATGTGAAACTTTGGCAAAAAAAATCCCACTTTTATCTCAAGAAATTATCTGCAGATTAAACAAGGAAATTGACCATGCCCATCAATTACAATTACTAACCAATCACCTCACTGCCGAGCAGCGCATAGGCGCTTTTATTCTGGAACTATCCGAGCGGATGAATTTGATCGGCTTATCCGGAACTTCATTTAAACTCAGCATGTCTCGGGCAGATATTGCAAATTATTTAGGCATTGCCAAAGAAACGGCTAGTCGTCTATTTAAAAAACTGGAACGGGACAGATTGATTCAAGTTAGCAATAAAAACCTGGAAATCCTTGACTTTCAAGGATTAAGGCGTCGAGTTCATACTTGCGATAAATGTTCTGTTGTATTTTTACCCCGTATATTGGATTAGCGACACGTTATCCAGTGTTTTTTATAAATGAAGAACCTGTGAATGACTGAATGTGCTTAACTTTTCTGTCTGCTTAGTGGACTCCATTCTTTCAAGAATATCCAAGCAACAAATTTCATAAAAAAATCTAATTTTCGATCAAAAAAATGATCTGGATCAGTTTTTATATTTTTTTGTTTGGTATTTTATTTTCACAAGGAAGTGAAAAACCATGATGGATTCTTCAATTTAATTTGCTAAAGCAATAAGTCTTGATACTCAAGACGTTATCAATATTAAAAAAAAGGTGGGAATTATACTATTAGCGATCAAGAATACACATTAACTAGCTGGCACATTGTATTGATTGCGAATATAATAGCGACATGAATGATTACCGCCTATCAGACGACGAGATTAAACACCTTGAAGTGTTGCATCGTGAATTGACAGAAAAGCG
>JALSJK010000123.1 GCA_026989395.1 Methylomonas sp. | reverse complement strand
TGTCCTATGTTTTTTTTGGTTTCACTATTCAAAATCAACAGAACAATTGCAATTGGCAATGAAATAATTCTCTGTGGAAAATGACGACCTGTAGCTCCAGGCCATTATTTTTTTTCAGGGTCGACTAGTATAACCCTTGGAGGCTGAGGTCAGTTATTCGATGCCTCTCGGGCGCACCTCTGGTTGATATAGTCTGGACTATAAACACACTTACGCTATCATCCAACTTCACTACTGTCTATTCAATTAAATATCATTTACAACGAGTCAGCGCTATGCATTTTTAATTGCAGGAAAAATAAATCCAAACTTAGACCTTTATTTTCAAATTGTTCGGCAGTATCAGCGCCAATATTTTCCAACATATTACCCTCAGAAGTTAATTTCTTATTCCGAAGTTTTTCATGGTCAATTGCAGAAGCAGCTTCAAGGGTAATTGGAATAAATCTCACTGCAGCAAATTCCACTTCTTCTTTCAAAACAGGCTTGGTTTGATTTACTAGTTCGGCCTCCTTTTTCATTACCTTCAAATTTGAAAAAGAAGATATTTTAGCGGTATCACGAATATCAATACTCATTTGCCAACTGGATTTATCAAATTGCCAGTGTCTGGTAACTGTCGCTGAAGAATTTTTCCAATTTTCTTCAAATAATAATCCTGTTATCGATGCCGCAGTCACTACCGTCCCATGTAAAATATAAGCTAAACCCAGTGCGGTTTTTATCAGATTATTCATAATGGCCAGTCCATTTCATTCTATTTTATGAGTTTCTTTCTCGCTCTATTAAAAACAACGGTCAAACATCCTCAAGAAAAGAGGATTAGTTATTAAGGCCAGTTGAGGAATAAAGCCGTCCGCCTTTGCTCACAAATATCAGCAAGACACTATTAGAAACAGCATCTTGTTAACTTTAAAACAGTGGCTAACTTATACCATAATTCACCTTTAGAAAAAACTCATTGGATGAAAATTGAACTTTTATAATCAAAGACATACAAGACAACATCTCCCCAATTAACCTATATAAGCAAGTAAACACAAGTCATTATTTGACTACACCATCTCAGCTTAATCAGAGCGCCTAATACTACTGTTTATTTTTTATACTTTTGCACTGCAACTAATGCCTTATCGCTGGTAACTTCTTTCTTTAAACCTGTTTCCGAAAAATGAATGTAAGCGAGCAGAACTTTTTTCCAAATTAGAAACACCATCTACATTACTGTGAATCTGATCAGTTAACTGGAAAACAGACATCATAGGAGAAATAGCATCTCACATGCTGCAAACTGGTGGTGAAATTGAAGTAGCACGAGAAATGGAACACCGTAGCATTGATGAAAAAATGGTTCTGCAGCAGGATTATTATGCTTTTAATTGGAATAGCTTATCCTGTCATATTAGATTTTATTGCTGGTAGAAACGAACGGCTTTAGCCACGATGTCAGCTGATATTACGGCTCCTACTCAGAAAATTAATTTAACAAAGTAAAATAAGGATTTCCGACTTAATCAAGCGTACTCACACCCCATATCTTTTGAACAATTTCCTAACAGCATCAGCCAAATCTGCATCACTACAGAAAATGACTCCTTGGTGATTCAAAAAGAGCGAATCGGATCGATTCAAATCCAAAGGAAAACCCTTGATATCTGTCGCAATGCCGCCCGCTTCATTAAATAGGCAAACTGTCGCAGCATAATCCCATAAACAACCACCACCTTGCTGCGTTTTAGGGAACTTAAAATAACAGCCAGGGCTGTTTTCCAGCACCCAGCAAGCATTCATGACGGCACCTCCTTGTGTTCTGGTGATTACACCACCATATCCTTCTTCTAATGCAATACGCGCCATGTCTTTTTTTATGTCCTTATAGAAAGCTTGTTGAGCAAAACTTCGGTCTGAAATGAACATCAGTTTTTGCTCAGGGCAAGGTATTTTACTTTTTATTTTGAATGGCTTGCCGTTTCGAAAAGCCCCAGAACCCTGAATAGCCTGATAAAGCACCCGCTCCCTCGGATCAAAAATGATGGCAATTATCGGAACTCCATCTCGAGACACCAAGGCAATGGAAACTGCATAGCCTGGTTCTGATTCTATAAAAGGCAATGTCCCATCCAGAGGATCAACACACCAGAAATAATCTTTCTCAAACCGTTGATTATTATCTGGCAGTTCTTCAGTCAGTAAAGCCAAATCAAACTGTTTACAACTGGGTTCCAATATATCCAGAATAATTTTTTGGCTCAAAAAATCAACTTCCGTAACAACCTGCGAAGCATGACTCTCCCCTACTTCTTTTCTAATAATGTCTAAAGATGATTGTGATTTATCAATAACAATTTGCCCGGCTTGCTGTGCTGCTTTTGTAGCTAATTGGGCAAGTTCTGTTAAATCCGAAGGTGATAAAAACAAAATTCTGACCTATTTGTTTAACCCGGCAATAACTTTCTGTGCCAATCGTTCACTATAGCCATTTATTTTCCAATGTCCTGGACTCCAACCCTTAATAAACCGGTGAAAATCTGTCCATGCTACTGGAAATAAAGTACGCCATTCTTGCTCCAGTTGCTCACCATCGACTAACTTTTTCCGTGATTCCAACGCCTCTCTTAAAACCTGAAAATAATGATCCAATACTTGTTTTTCCTTAGCTTGGCATTGGTCTTCATCCAGACAGCTACCAATAAAATAAGCAACATCTTTCATACCACAGCCTCCCCCCACATACTGGAAATCAACAGCAGCAACTTTTTTTCCGTCACTGGAAAAACAAAAATTAGCGAGCTTTGCATCACCATGTACAAAAGTCTGAAAACGGGCATTACTAAGAATTTGATCAATATGTGCAGCAGCTTTTTTTAAAGGCATGTCAGTCAGTTTTTGTAATTCATCAGGCCGGGTTTGCAGATGCCAATAAGTTCCTGTATTCCACAGTTGTTCAGGCTTCTCTCCGATAAAAGTCGCATGAAAATTCGCCAACCAAGTCAGGCAACTAAAAATTTCTTCGTCTGTTACTGAAGTTTTTCTTTCAGGAAAACCTGACGCATCCAGATCCTCAAGCGCCATAAAATGGCTGTCTTCAAAACAAGCAAGCGCTAAACAGGAAGCTATGCGGCAAGTATCATTACAATAACTGCTCCACTGGCGATACCAAGCCATTTCAACCTGGTAAGAACGCAACTTGCGTTGATGAGAAAAATCAGTACCCCAACCTCGTGGATGAGAGCTTTGAGGAGATAATTCAACTTGCTTGACAATGATACTGTCCATTTCCTGACAGCCAACTAGACCATATCTCATTATCTTTCCATAACCACTCCATAAGGTTTGAATCACTTCAATTTCTACTAGCGATTCCGCTCCTGTTTTTTTAAGGATCAAAGATTTAAAATGATCATTCATGGCTTTTTCCACCCGGGACAATCAATACTGATCCTGTGTAAAGTTTTTCCCAACTTTAAAGCTGTCAACTGCCCCCCCCATAAACATCCGGTATCCAGGCAAATACAATTGTTTTTTTGATAAAAACCCAATGTTGACCAATGGCCAAAAATAATCTTTAAATCAGCACTCTTACGGCCTGGTACATCAAACCAGGGCATCAGGTTTTTTGGCTGACTGCCTATTGGCCCATTCTGTGTAAAATCAAGTCTGCCGCTGGCATCACAATAACGCATTCGGGTAAAGCAATTGATAATAAATCGAATTTCATCCATTCCAGTCAAATCATCTGACCAAATATCTGGTTTGTTTCCGTACATATTTTTAAACAGGTTTTTATAATCATTACCCTGTATTTTTTTCTCAGCTTTTTTCGCTAATTTTTTGGCTTGTTTAAATTTCCACTGTGGAGGCAAGCCGGCATGCAGCAAACAAAAATCCTGATTGTAATGAAACAAAGGCCGATGCCTAAGCCAATTCAGTAATTCATCTCTGTCAGCCGCAGCTAAAATCGGATTTAGAGAATCTTTTGGTTTGGTTTTTTTATTTGAATAGGCAACTGCCATTAAATGCAGATCATGATTGCCTAAAACAGTAATGGCTTTATCACCCAAGTTCTTGATGAAGCGTAGTGTTTCCAGTGACTTTGGACCACGATTAACCAAATCTCCACAGAACCACAACTGATCTTTCTGTTCATCAAAATTAATAGCATCCAACAGCCTTAACAACTCGTCATAGCATCCTTGCACATCACCAATAGCATAGATACTCATTGATATTCAATACTGCATTTATTCAATGAGTTAGTAACGCTACGCTTCTGAAAAGAATCCATTATTGGCAGTTTTGTTAATGCAAAACGCGAGGAATTGATAAGGTAAAAGCTGGTATGGCTGCAGAAAATTCATCTCCATCTTCAGATCGCATGGTATATTTTCCTTCCATTACAGCAACGGGAGTTTCCACCATGGCTCCGCTGGTATAGCGGTAAACTTCTCCAGGTTTTAGAAAAGGCTGCTCCCCTACCACACCCTCGCCTTCTACTTGCTGAACCTTCCCATTAGCATCAGTAATCAGCCAATGACGACTAATTAATTTGGCAGCAGTATCACCAGAATTAGTTATGGTAATCGTATAAGCAAAAACATATCGGTTTTCTTTTTCTGAAGATTGGGCCTCAATAAAATGAGGTTCGGCTTCAATGACAATTTTATTTTTTTCAGTCATTCGTTGATGTTGGTATATTATGCAATTAAATTTTGGTTATTGTTACCTGAATCCGTGATTTCAATGCGGATAACAGGGGCCAAGATATTGGTTTAGCACAGGATTTGAAAAAATCTTAGCTTCACTCTTAGGTTAAGCGGACATTTTTTTCAAGCCGTGATGAATCAAGAGCTTGCCTTCTGTGCCGTAGTGAAGTCACAGATTCAGACATTAATTTAGCATTTTGCGAAGCTTTTTTCTTGGCTTCTTTCAGATCATCAATTTATGAATAAGTAAAAAAACTGCTCTTCCATTCCATCAACAACCATTATTTTTCCAACAGTATCTATACTTTAGAATGGAAACAACACTACTTTCAAAATCATGTTAAAACTAGCATTTACTTGTCTACTGATCTTCTTAATTTCTTCAAATTCGATTGCAGCTGAAGGAGCGAATGAATTATTCGCTGCTGCGGCAACCGGCAAACTCAACCGGATGCAAAGCTTACTCGATAAGGGACTGGATCCAAACAGCAAAACTAGCAACGGTAAAACCCCATTGATGGGAGCTGCATTTAATGGTAATTATCGCATCATAAAAAAACTGCTCGCATATGGAGCGAATGTTAATATTGCTGATAATCAAGGCACCACAGCCTTGATGGATGCTTTGATCTTTGGTGATGAAAAAATTATCAATTTATTAATTACTGCAGGTGCAGATATTAATGCAACCGATAAAAACAATCTTAAAGTCTTAGATAAAGCAAAAAAAATCGGCTTTAAAAAAATCATCAGTGTTTTGGAAAAAGCCGGAGCCACCGATTCGGAAGCTGATAATACAGAAACTGAAGCCTCCGGTGATGAAACTGAAGAAGACACAGAAAACACCGAAGCAGAAAACAATCAACAATAACCAAACAGGAAATAAAATTGCATATTCATATTCTAGGAATTTGTGGAACCTTTATGGGTGGCCTGGCCCTGATTGCACGGCAACTGGGTTATCAAGTTAGCGGCTCAGATCAAAATGTCTACCCTCCGATGAGCACCCAGCTCGAAGAACAAGGCATTCAACTTATGCAAGGCTACCATAAAGAAAATCTTAGTACCAAGCCGGATCTGGTCATTATTGGTAATGCCATGTCACGGGGTAATCCCGAAGTTGAGGCTGTTTTAAATCAAAACTTAAAATATGTTTCCGGGCCACAATGGTTATCAGAACATGTTTTACAAAACAAATGGGTACTTGCGATTGCAGGGACTCATGGCAAAACCACAACCACCAGCATGTTGACCTGGATTTTGGAAGACCAGGGCTTTAACCCTGGTTTTTTAATTGGCGGCATCCCTTTAAATTTTGGTATTTCTGCCCGACTGGGTGAATCGGACTTTTTTGTTATTGAGGCTGATGAATACGACACAGCTTTTTTTGATAAAAGATCAAAATTTGTTCATTACAGACCAAGAACAGCCGTACTTAATAATCTCGAATTTGATCATGCCGATATTTTTCCAGACCTGGACGCTATAAAACGGCAGTTTCATCATTTTGTTAGAACTATTCCTGGCGAAGGTCTAATTATAGCCCCTGAAAATGATCGTAATATTGAAGATGTTTTAAATATGGGTTGCTGGACACCTGTTGAAAAAACCTCGATTAATACCAATGCTCATTGGAATGCCCAGCTCATCGAACCGGATGGCAGTCAATTTGAAATCATCCATGCTAATCAGTCGCAAGGTACAGTCAACTGGACATTAACTGGTGAACATAATGTTTATAATGCCATTTCTGCAATTGCCGCCGCTCGGCATATTGGTATCGTGCCACGAGATGCAATTAATGCATTGCAATCCTTTAAAAATGTAAAAAGGCGCATGGAAGTGATTGGAAAAATTGGCAATGTGACTGTGTATGACGATTTTGCTCATCACCCCACTGCAATCAAAATGACCTTGGATGGACTGCGTAAACAAGCAGGGCATGAACAAATCATTGCCATTGTAGAACCGAGATCGAATACTATGCGTATGGGCGTCCATACGGAAACCTTGGCGAAATCACTTGCGAACGCAGATTTGGCGATTATTTACCAACCCGATAATCTCGACTGGGATTTATCAGCTCTCCTTAATTACGCCAATAATATTGAAATTATCCCATCAGTCGATACCATCATTAATAAACTTAAATCCATTGCTCCACAGGGAGGACATTTTGTGCTAATGAGCAACGGTAGTTTTGGCGGTATTTATCAAAAATTATTGGATATGTTGTAAATGTTCTTTGTATATGACAAAAAATCGTAATAGGGTCGTAATATACTGTTTACGCTGAAAAATGCACTTTTTACATTCTGTAACATACTGAATGTAAATTGATTGTTATGAATGTAGTGAGGTATTTTTGACCGTAAACAGTATAAATAGTAAGCCATTGAAAATATAAACCTTCCCTGCAAGGATGCGATAGAGAACTACAGAGATGTAGTTCCGCGTGTTTAATATTTTCAATGACTCATCTATTTCCCAACACTAGTTAGCTCCGGTAAATGTTAATGTCTTTATAAGTTATGGCTGGCATCTTAACTTTTGTTTCTGTGTAGAACAGACTCAGTGAAGATTAAAAACTAAAGCGGCCTCAACATTATCCCAAACCACAGGAAAGACTCTTTCTTCAAAAACATCAACCCCGTTGTTTTCAAAAAATTCAATTGCATTAACAACTCTATCGCCGCGCGCATTTCGAATCTTCAAAAGTAAACCGCCAGCCCCTTTTTGGTAAACAGGCATAATATGAATAAAAGGATGCTTAGATAATAACACTACATTATCAATTCCACGGAAGTAAGTATCATAAACAGCATGATCCAAATAGAGATTTCCATTAGCCAATTTAATAGTATGAAAATTATCGAGCATAGTTCTGAATGTGTTCTTTTATCATTACTATCACCTTATCCGCAGTAGCTTTGACTAATTCAGTCATCCCGTTACCCATTTCTACAGAGGCTGCTTCAATAAGATAAACTGAAATGTTCTCTGGAAACGCATCTTTGTAAATTTTTTTCCCCGAGTAGATGGCATGATCCCAACGAAAGTCATGTAAGTTATAAGTGGGTTCGGGAAAATTGACGAGTTCTTCACCGGGTACTATAAACAAACTGCCCGGTTCCGATTGACTCAAATTAGCATCAACAATAATTAATTCGTCACTGCCACGAGCTTTAAACATAACTTCTATGCCAGCAGTACCGGCATCATAAGCTGATACCCCGGGGAAATGCCGTTGTTTTAGATATTTTTGAATTGATTGGACAACATATATTCCTACGCCATCATCCTGACGATATGGATTGCCACAGCCAATAATTGATAGCATACTAAACCAATAGCTTTAAATTCTCCACAGCCGACAAGACCATTCGGGTTCCACGGGTAACATCAACTCAGGCAATTCACAATACTTTCTATGCACTTGAAAATACATACAGGTCTCGCAGGCTTGTTCATCATCAGGGTCATCAGCTGGATGATAAGGTGATAAGGTAAAGCCGGCAATAATCAGTTTATTTTTATAATCATCCGGCGAAATCTTCTGTAGTTGCGCAATAATTTCCAGAACTTGCTGATGCTCATAGGCTCGAGGCTCTTTTTTTGTTTCAAGTCCACTTTCCAATAATTGCTTTAAGTATTCACGTAAATTTTCATCATTATTTTTTATGGATTGATTACTCATAGCTAACCATTAAATCCGCCACAATCGACACCACCACTCGGCCTCAACTGGCACAGCCAATTCAGGTAAATCACACCATTTACGATGCACCAGATAATACATACATTCTAAACAACGCTGTTTATCTTCACCATAAGGTTTATCAATAAAGCCCGAAATCACCAATTTTTGCTCAAGATCTTGTGGATCAAGTTGTCGCAATTCTTTGAGTATCAATTCAAATTGGTGATTATCTTCTGGGAATGGTTCCGTTTGCGTTACCAGTCCATCAGCCAACATTTTGCCAATCTTATCACGCAAGATGTCATCATCTTTTTTACTCACTTCTACTCCTCCTTATAACAACATGCATTACTTGCAAAACTACATTGAGCAAAACCCGCATGAAATATTGCTCCATTGAAAAAATATATTAATTCAATGGAGCAAAAAACCGTTTAAGAGGTTTTAAAGCGAGAAAGTTCTTTCCCGGTTTTTGCATCGTGAGCATGTACCGTACACACCAAACAGGAATCATAAGAACGAGCCACATGCCCAACCTCTACCGGGTCAGTTGGATCAGCAATCGGCGTACCGATTAAAGCCTCTTCAATTGGGCCCCGTTCTTCTTCACCAGTCCGAGGACCGACATTCCATGTCGTGGGAGCAATAATCTGGTAATTTTTGATTTTACCATTCTGAACGTCAATCCAATGACATAATGCACCACGAATCGCTTCGGTCGCCCCCCAACCTTGGCCGTCTTGTTCCTGCGGTTTGATATAAAAAGGTTCATCCAGACGGAATTCGCGCAAGCAGCGCTCCATTTGGCGATAGATATATTTAAATTCATGCATCCTTGCAAAATGCCTCAGCAGCACACTCGCGCCTCCCATTTTTTTGTACATATCCAGCAACAACCCATCCTTGTGTTGCCAATCTTCCATGTGACCACCTCCATAAATCAATTCACGCGCCAATGGACCAGCTTCCAAATGTCCATGCTCAGCATGCGCGACTGCCGTGGCCCAAGAATACTTACCCGCAAAATCCTGTGCATTATTATCAATCGGGTTGGTTGTACGATCAAATGGATGCACCACACCCTCTTCTTCATCATACCAAGAATGCGTTGTATCTTCACGGGTAAACATTTGATCCATTAATTTGTGGGTGTCGGCTGCGCCATCAAAAACCCCACCAGGCATTTGAACAGCTGCATTGCGGCCATCAATAGTTGGCTTGTTATACTTGTCTTCATGTGGCAAATAACCCCAAGAAACAAACTTACCCAGACCTTTACCAAACTTATCCAGACCAACATCAATACCCATCCGCCACATCATTCCCAGATCAGAATTAGCATGTTCGGGCCGTTCATCAAGCCACGCTATAAAATCATCATACGTTTGTATTTCTTCATAACGCTCAATTGAACAACCTAGCCAGATCGGTTCAATCCAATTGGACCGGAAATGTTCAAGAATCGACCAAGCACGTGTTACATCTGATAAGGTTGGTGAGCACATTACCCCCCCCGGCACCATATAACTGGAATGCGGCCATTGACCACCCAGCATTGCATAAATCTCCACCGGGCGTCCAGAAATGGTCACGCCGATTTCATAATTGCTACCGGTAAAGGGCGACCAACGCTTCACTGCCTCTTCGTAAAAGGGACTTTTCTGATAGTTTTTGTTTACCATATCAATCATAAACAAACCATAATGATGTCGCGGTAAACTTTGTAAACTTTCCGCTAACTGGCCCAAATTTCGAGCAATAATACCGTTTCTAGGCACTTCAGTACCCCAAGCGGTATCAAGCGCCCAGGCAGCGCAGGTTAAGTGAGATGCGCCGCAGATACCACAGGCACGTGGAGTGACCACCAGCCCAGCTTGTGGATCTTTATCACGTAAAATAACTTCAAATCCTCTAAATAACTCCGCAGAGGTCCAGGCATTTACAACAATGCCATCTTTAATATCTACCCGAACGTCTAGATCACCCTCAACGCGGCCAACCGGAGAAATATCCAGTGTCTGTAGTTGTGCTGACATAATATACCTCCTTAGTTAAACCACAAAAATATCTTCTTCTGCCCATTCTGGCATTGCTGCTTTAGCTGCTCCAGTAAGCTTGACATAACCTTTCTTATTAACGCCCTCTGGTAGATCTTTAGGAACGCCCATGACTGTTTGGGTTTTAAAAACAGTACCTGGAGCCAAATCAAAAAAAGGAAATTCTGGCTCGGTACATCCTAGACACGGCATACCTGCACGGGTTTTAGAAGACACTCTATTCCATAAAATCCGGTTACAAGGGGAATGAGTCATCGGCCCACGACAACCCAGGTCATAGAATAAACATCCTTTACGCTGTCCAAATTCCGTTGCTGATACTTTATAGGCAAAATGCATATTTCGTGTACAGCCCGTTTGCGTAAAGCTCTGAAAAAAGGTTTTAGGACGCTGAAATTCATCCAGTGCCAAGTCACCTGCTCGACCAGTGGCTACCGCCACCAAAATTTGTGTTACCCAGTCAGGATGGGCAGGACAACCAGGTATGTTAATAACAGGCAACCCGGATTTAGCTTTAAAATCAGTGCCGAGAAATCCGCCATTATCACGTTTTAAAAACTGCAAGCCTTGCGAATCAGTCGGATTCGGGGCTGTCGCAGGGATTCCGCCCCAAGTTGCACAATCACCCAAAGCCACAACAATATCAGCCGCAGCACTTAACTCACGTACCCAGTCTTTCATGGGTCTGCCAGCAAAACGATTCCATTCGCCCGTACCATTCGGCGCATTCACAACCGAGCCTTCAAAAACAAAAATATCCAGCTTGGTTGCTCCGGAAATACAATCTTTGAGAATTTGTTGAACTCCATCACCCAGTTCCATACCTAATGATGGTTGCCATAGAATATTGATGCCAAAATCCGTCACCAAATCACATGCGCTTGGTTCTTCAGCATTAAGAAAAGACATGGTGTTGCCAGAACACGCACCTCCTTGAAGCCATAGTAAATTGGCCATTTTCACCTCCTCTTTTAAGATTATCTATTATAATTTCAGTCAACTTCACTGAATTTGTTTAAAATTAGCAATAATTGAACCAAATCAGCAAAATTAACTGAAAATCAATAACAACACTTAGAAAAGGAATCTGAGATAAAAACCTTAACCGGTAAACTTGTAAACTTTCTTTTTTACGAATGCAAAGAAAGTATGCTATTCAGCCATGTCGATTACCACATTGGGGGCATTCACATTCTCCGACATATCCATACCAAATACCCTTGCAACGACTACACCAATGTCCTTTAAGACTGGGTTGTAATTTATTATATGTTTGCGCCAATTTGGACAGACCAAGATCCTTGAAACCCTCTTTGGAATGTGGTGGCGTAGCTTTTGAGTATGGAAATTTTACAACTTTGCTAGAATTCATTGGATTTCTTTACTTACCACCCTTCAAACTATAACTACATACGGCTTCAGCAGTCATCTCGCTTTATGATTGCAGACTTGCCACTGCATTCGGTTGGATGCCGTAGCGTTTAATCTTATTAGACAGCCCAACACGTGATAAACCGAGTTCCTTAGCCGTGCGGCTTTGATTCCAGCGGAAGCGTTGGAGAGTCTTAAAAATAATTTTAATTTCCATTTGTTCAACTTTTTCTTTTAACGTCAAACCTTTCAACTCCAAACTCTCCACTAATATTTCTGATGCAGCCTGCAATTTCCGAAGATGCGGAGACATATACTCAATATTTACAAAACTGCCATTGTCCGTCATGGCAACCATACGTTTGATCTCATTTTCAAGTTCCCGAACATTCCCTGGCCAGTTGTATAACTGAAACTGCTTTATCACATCAGGAGCGACGCCCAAAATCTTTCGACCAATACTATGTGCATAGCGCTTTGCCAAAAATTCAGTTAATACCTCTATGTCTTCCGGTCTTTCACTTAATGGTGGAATATTCAGTTGAAAACCATTTAAACGATAATAAAGATCTTCTCTAAACAGGCCTTCTTTAATTAAATTAACCAAAGGTTTATTCGTGGCGGCAATTACTCGCACATCACAATGAATAATCTTGTCGCTACCTAATGGCTTAACTTCACCTTCCTGTAAAAAACGTAACAAACTAATCTGAAAATTGGCTGAAACATCGCCAATTTCATCCAAAAAAACTGTACCACCATCTGCAGCGGCAAGTAGACCGAGACGATCGCTTACGGCGCCAGTATAAGCACCTTTTTTATGGCCGAACAACTCAGAGTGTAATAATTCATCTGACATACCACCACAATTATGCACCATCAAAGGTTGGTTGCTACGGTCACTATGATGGTGAATGGCCCTCGCTATTAGTTCTTTACCTGTTCCTGTAGGTCCCTGTATCAATATCGGCAAATTAGTCTTGGCAGCCTTTTTTGCCATGTTGCACAATGTTGCCATACTCCGGGTACAATACACAAGCTTATCAAATTGATGACCATCCTCCATGGTGTGCACGATTTGATCACTGTATTTTTTTAATACATCTTCAGCGATTTTAAATTCACGACTTAAATGTCGATGCCGAAAGCCAAGTTCACGATTTTCAAGCGAACGTCTAACCATCAATTCTACAAATTCTACTGGCCAAACTTCGGGCAAGAACTGATAAACTGCAGCATCATTGATTGCTTCAGCCATTTCCTGACGATTTAAATTTCCAGCCAAAACACGCACCGTTTCAGGATAAGAAATTCGTACCAGACCAAGAAACGATATGGCATCAAAACTGGTTTCTCGATGATGAGCAAGAATCAAATCAATCGGATTTTCGTCCAATAAGTGTAACGCCTCGTTCACGTCATAACTAATATAAGTGCTGTAATGCTTTCCTAGATATTCGCTCAGTTCCTGTGAGGCTTCTGTGGAATAACCACAAATCAAAATAGACGATAAACCATCATTCATAAAATCATTTCACTAAATTTTTAATTACCTTTTTTACTGAACTGAAGTTTCCCAGTTTTTAGAGCCTGTTCAAGATCTATTCAATAAAATTCTAATAAATGCGAGTACGACCATGTGTAAACTTGAATTCAAGAGCCTTTCGCAGTTCTTCCAGAGTCGACGG
>JALSJK010000122.1 GCA_026989395.1 Methylomonas sp. | reverse complement strand
TGCGCGGGTCTTTTATGTTTGAAAAACATTCAATTATACTTTCACTCATGAGGCATTCCTTATATTTAAAATTAGAAATATCTCATAACTTACTTTTAATTAATATATTTTAATGCGTTTGCCCTGATATGAATCCTGGACGCATTTTGGCGAAATTGATTTTGTTATTTTGCAAAAAAATGGCAAAGTTTTGTTTATCGAACAGAAAAATGGGGCGCTGGATGAGTCATCCGGGTTTTTGGTCAAGCATTATGGCCGTCATAGTCATAAAGATGTAGCGAAGCAGGTCCATCGTTCTATTGACAAGGTGCGAGAGAAATTTAAGCAAATCTTTGGACCGAGTGAGAAATTCAGTGTTGATTATCTGATTTATTGTCCTGATTATCAGTTAAAGACATTGAATGCTGCCGGGATTGACAAGAGTCGGATACTCGATGCTTCGCGCAGGCAAAAATTAGCTCAAATCGTTCAGTTTCTGTGCGATAGTCATGGTCATCCTGAAAGTAATTATCAGAAGATAGAAGCCTTTTTCCGCCAGTCTTTTGAGTTGGCCCCCGATATTCATGCTCATAAAGAAAAACTGGACAAGAGTTTTGTGCGTCAGTCAGGCGCATTATCAAATGTGTTAGTCAATCTGGAAATGCAACCTTTCAGGTTAAAGGTTATGGGAACTGCTGGCTCGGGTAAAAGCTCTGTGGTGCATGTATTTATGGAGAAGCAGGCGCAACAAGGGCAACGGGTTTTGTTTTTATGTTTTAATCGGTTGCTGGCTGAAAAACGGAAACAGTTATGGCGGCAATTTCATCACCAGGATAATGCATTTATCCAAACATTTTATGGGTTTTGTAACGATTTTCTGGAAAGTCAGGGCGTGAAACTGAATTTTCAAAGAATGCACAATGATTCAATGAATTTTTGGCAGGAGGCTTTTGATCGTGTGATGAGCATGAACATCGCAGAGGAATGGTTGTTTGATACATTAATAGTTGATGAGGGCCAGGATTTTCATGCAGATTGGTATGAAATTGCCAAATTGTTTTTACGGGATAATGCCAATATTTTATGGCTGGAAGATCCGCAGCAAAGGCTCAATTCCGGTCGGGCCATTGCTTTGGATGGATTTGTCGGTTATCGCTGTAATACGAATTATCGTTCGCCGGAACTTATTGCGAGATTCATTCAGAAAAATTTGCCCGTCCAGTTTGAAATTGGAAATTTGCTTCCCGGTTTGGATGTCGATGTTTATGGGTATTCAGATGCAAAACAGCAACCAAAAATTGCAGCAAGAATTGTGCAGGACTTGATTCAACAGGGATTTACACAGGATGAGATTTGTATTGTTTCATGCAAGGGTGTTAATAAGTCTGTTTTCAGTCGTGTCGATAGAATCAGCAATTTACCTGTTAGCCGTTTTACTGGCAAGTATGACGATTATGGACAGCAAATTATTACGCCGGGGAAATTAAGGTTTGATAGTATTTATCGATTTAAGGGGCTGGAATCTCCGGCTGTTATTCTGGTGGATGTCGATTTTGAACGGCAATTAACCAGTGACCAGATTAATCTGCTATTTTGTGGCATGACCAGGGCTACGGTAAAGTTGAGTGTGGTGTTTAATGACCAGAGTCCGGGTAGCAGTGGCATTTTTTCCAGTTAGTGATTACCTGGGGCAACGCTGCCCGCTTTATACAAAACCAGGACATTCACTTTTTTGGTCTGTTAATTTTAAAATTGAAAAGGGGAGTATGAAATGAAAATCTATTTTTCCCACGGCAAAGAAAGTGAGCCTTGGGGCAGCAAGATAAAACGGCTTGCAAGTATCGCCAAAGAATTTGGTTGTGATGTTGACAGTATAGATTACAGAGATACGCTTGATGCAGATGTGCGTGTGGAGCGTTTGCTAAACATTCTGAAAAATGAGCAGGATGAAATTATTTTAGTGGGTTCCAGTATGGGCGGTTATGTTTCTCTGGTTGTTTC
>JALSJK010000121.1 GCA_026989395.1 Methylomonas sp. | reverse complement strand
GTAAACCGCCTGCATGGGCAGACTATGGCCGATAAAACCATGATAACATTGACGGTCGAAGGTACTTTGATAATCATCAATTAAATGCTGAAGGCGGGAACACTCCAACAGGTTTTTTACTGTTGTTTGCAATCTGCTTGCTGTAACAGGTTTTTCAAGAAAATCTTCTGCGCCGATACGCATGACATCCACAGCGATATCGATCGAGCTATGACCAGTAATAACAATTACTGAAGTAGGGAATTTTTCTTGTTTTATCCAGCGAAGGATTTCCTGTCCGTCTATATCAGGTAACTTGAGGTCGAGAAGGATTAAATCAGGCGGGTTTTCGGCAATGATTTTTTTTGCTTCGGCACCTGTATCTACATGGTATAGATTAATCATTTCATTTTTCAGGTATTGTTGGAAAAGTGCCGCCTGAGCGGCTGCATCCTCTATCAGAAGTACATTCGGTTTATCACTCATATTTTTTCTTCTATATTGATTGATTATAGTAAATTACTTCAAAATTTTTTAGCGCGTTCGGCCAGCTGACGAAAAGATTCATTAGCAATGGATAATAACGAGTCAGCTTCCAGCAGTGCTTGCTGATAAGCCCCTTCTTGGCAAAGGCATTCAATTTTACGTGCCAGTGCGCATAGTCTTGTATTGCTATGGGCGGCAGCGCTACTACCTAGTGCATGGCTTTCAAATTCCAGAGCCTCTATGTCTTTGTTCATGATCGCATTCTGGATTTGTTCCACCCGTTTGCGGGCATCCTCGATGTAAAAAATCAACAATCCAGGGAGAATTTCGGGGGAGATATCGTGCGTTAATTGTTCTAGCACATTTTCATTTATAAACGGATCCATATGTTTATTTACATTATTACCAGGGAATTTATCGGCTTTTTGTGGTAATGCTGAGCCGAGTTTAGATTCTTTAGCGATGGTATTACCGGCGCAGTGTAGCATGGTGGTACAATCTATGGGGTTGCTTAGCCAATTACTCATGCCTGTTACAATAAAGCGTATTTTATCTCTTGATAATGAATGCATGGTAAGAGTGATAATCGGAGGTGCGCTTATTGTTCTAAAAAATCGATGCATTTTCTGTGGAGTGGTTATGCGATCTATTGCAGACATGAAAATATTCAATAGCATGGCGTTGTAGGGTACATTTAGCACTGCCGCAATGTTTGGTGATAAGGTGAAAATTTTGCAGTTGGTTTGTAGCTTGACTGGTTCAGTGCTAGTGGTTGATTGGTGATACAGGTTAAAGCAGGTATGTGCTAATTGCCGGTGTTGATTGTTTAAAATGATTTTTTTGAAGTGTGCGAAAACATCGAGCATGATGTCCTTGAGGGTGATGGTATCAGCCATCATTTTTGAAAATATATTAATCAATGTATTACGTATCGTTTCAAATAGACTCAATAAGTGAGCCCATAATAAACCCTGTGAGCATGTTTTATGGTGAGTCATTATCCTGCCTGTATTTCAGAAATATAGTTTTCTAATAAGCGAAAAGATTCATTTGCTATTGTTGGCAAAGGAATGGCATATTCCAGAGTTTTTTTATAATTATCTTGCTGGCAGAGTTGTTCAATTTTTTTCGCAAGGGTATGAAGCCTGAGGTTGCCATGGGTGATAGCGCTACTGCTAAGTGCATGAATTTCGAACTCTAGCGTTTTAAAATAAGATTGTGTCATTGCAACCTTAATTTGTTCTATGCGCTTGCGGGCGTCATCAATATACAGCATCAGTAATTTGGGAATAATGTCCGGTGAAGTATCGCGTGCTAATTGTTTTAGTATATTTATGTTCACAAGCGGATCTATGTACCTGTCTATGGCATCAACAGATGATATATCGGCTTGATTTTTTGTAGAATTATTTTGTGACCCTTCACTTTTTCTAGATTCTGTCCAGCGGGCGATGCAGTGCAAGGTAGTTGTACGGTCTATAGGTTTGGTTAAGTAGTCATCCATACCCGCTTTAATAAA
>JALSJK010000120.1 GCA_026989395.1 Methylomonas sp. | reverse complement strand
CTATGTTTTTTTTGGTTTCACTATTCAAAATCAACAGAACAATTGCAATTGGCAATGAAATAATTCTCTGTGGAAAATGACGACCTGTAGTTCCAGGCCATTATTTTTTTTCAGGGTCGACTAATTAAATTAAATATACTGAATAGTTACGTTTATTTAACAGGAAAAATAGCTTTGGCTTTGGTCTAAATTTTCCTGCCACTGCATATAAATGGCAGAAAAGACCAGAAAATAAAACGCTGATTTATTACCTGTAAAATTTAGGGCATAATTAACCTTTTATATCCCATATTCAATCATGACTTTCCCAACACTGGAATCTTTTGTCGGCAACACCCCTCTTGTTCGATTACAACGCTTGCCTGGTCAAACCAGCAACACTTTGTTAGTTAAACTGGAAGGCAACAATCCCGCAGGCTCCGTAAAAGACCGGCCGGCACTTAATATGATTAAGCGAGCAGAACAAAGAGGCGATATCAAACCGGGTGACCGGCTGATTGAAGCCACTAGCGGTAATACTGGTATTGCCCTGGCGATGGCAGCAGCAATCAAGGGTTACAAAATGACGCTAATTATGCCGGATAATATGAGCGTTGAAAGGCGCGCATCAATGAAAGCCTATGGCGCTGAAATTATTCTGACGCCGGCAGAAAAAAGTATGGAGGGCGCAATTGACCTGTCCAGAGAAATGGAAGCTAAAGGCGAAGGAAAAATCCTTGATCAATTTGGCAACCCTGATAATCCTTTGGCACATTATCAAGGAACCGGGCCTGAAATTTGGCGCGATACTCAGCAGCAAATCACCCATTTTGTCAGCTCCATGGGAACAACCGGTACCATTATGGGGGTTTCCCGGTTTCTGAAAGAAAAAAATTCGGATATTCAAATTATTGGAGTGCAGCCCAAAGATGGCGCTAAAATTCCTGGAATCAGACGTTGGCCAGAGGAATATTTACCCAAGATTTATGATGCCAGTCGAGTTGACAGAATCATTGATGTCGATCAACCCTCTGCTGAACAAACCACTCGGGATTTGGCAGCAAAAGAAGGGATTTTCTCAGGAATTTCATCCGGTGGCGCGGTTTCTGCTGCTTTGGCGTTATCAACAGAATTGGAAAATGCTGTCATTGTAGTGATCATTTGCGATCGCGGTGATCGATATTTGTCTACGGGAGTGTTTCCTGCTTAGGAACGCGCATGGAATTACCTCGACAACTGGTGCAGGGTTTTTGTTCGGATTCAAGGTGCGGCGAAGGGCGCATAGCGAGCTATACTTCGCGCGGTCACGACTGCGGATTTCTAACGACTGAGTTTTTGCCGATAGCTGCGTTACTAAAACAGTTGCGTAGCTTGCTATGCGCCTGTTTTAGTGCCTTGCTCTCGACAACAATCAGTGCGCTATAAATTTCGCATCCGTGACCGCGCGAAGTATATGTAACCAAAGCCACAACGCAGAAGACAGAGTAATTTCGTTCACGTTTCTTAGATGCCTGTTAGGCTTTTTGCTGATTCTGGGGTGTTTTAACAGTTATGCGTTGAATCAGATCGATCTAAGCCTTGATCAAATAGAAGCTGAAAACTGGCAACTTGAAGGTTTAAATTTTAGTTTTTCAGATATTTTGGGCAAGCGCCAAAAATTGGGGTTAACGATTAAAAAAATCGTTTTACCCGCACCGATTGATACTGTCAAACTGGTTAATATTCAGTGTCCGGAGGTGATTGTCGAGCAACAGAGTTTATCTTGTCCAAATGGTATTGCCGATATTAATTCCAGTTGGATAAATTCTTCAAAAATTCCATTCAGTTTTTTCTACAGCCAACAAAAAAGCTATTTTCATCTGGGGCGAGTAAAACTGGCCAGAGGCATTTTAAACGTAAATGCCTGGATGAAAAATGGCCGCTGGCAGGCGAAACTACATGCAAAAAGAGTGGATGCCAAATTTGTCAAAAATCGATTGAAAATTGATTTGTTTGAAACCTTTTCCGGCAAATTAGATGTCAATGTTATAGCTAATGGCAGACAAGCTGAAATATCCAGTCTGAAA
>JALSJK010000119.1 GCA_026989395.1 Methylomonas sp. | reverse complement strand
TTGCATGGATAGAGAAATGCCGTCGACTCTGGAAGAACTGTGAAAGGCTCTTGAATTCAAGTTTACACATGGTCGTACTCGCATTTATTAGAATTTTACTGAATAGATCTTGAACAGGCTCTTAGAATTTTATTGAATAGATCTTGAACAGGTTTTTAAAGATATTAACAATAAAAATGATTGGCACTTTATACTGAGTACCAGATTTCACTTTTGATAAATAAAAACCGAGATTATTAAGAAAATTTAAAAAAATATACTCATCATATTTTTTAGCAATACTTTGTTTGCAATGCATTAAAGAAATCTTTATAGCCCGAAAACAACAAAAATTTTGGAAAAAAGAGGGGAAATAAATGAACGTACCAAACTCAGAGCTTGACCCGATTGAAAACCTGGCTTCTACAATTAAAACATTAGGAATATTATTCATTGTTCTTGGTTTCTTAGGGTTACTGATTCCACAAATATTCTCATTTGTAGTTGAAATGTTTTTTGGTTTTATTATGCTCGCCGGGGGATTAATTTTTGCGTATTACAGTTACCAATATCCTTTTAGTTCTTTCATTGACTGGCTTAAACCTCTCATATTAATGGTAACCGGTATTTTATTACTGATTTTTCCAACTTCCGGTGTTGCCGCATTTATCTTGTTGTTATCACTTTATTTTTTTACAGATGCTTTTGCCAGCTTTGCCCTAAGTTACGAACGCCATCCACGTCCTGGCTGGTTTTGGATGACTTTGAACGGTATTTTTTCAGCTCTTTTAGCAATCCTAATTCTAATTGGCTGGCCAGAGTCTTCAATGTTTTATTTGGGTATTTTTATCGGAATCAGTTTATTACTTGATGGATTCGCCTTATATATGCTCGGGCGATCAATAACGCAGGCTTCGGTTTTGTAAATTGTTAACTATTGCTCCGAAGTTTTAACAACAGTCTTAATAAGCAGAACACATAAGGCAAGAAAGGCAAAAACAGCGCTGCAATAAAAACTGTATGCAGCGCCATATTGATCCCATAACCATCCAGCCAAAACACTAGCAACCAGCATAAGCAATCCAGTGATAAGACCAAATATGCCAAATGCTGTTGCTTTTAATTTCTTTGGTGTTGTTTCTGCTATCAGTGTTGACAAAATTCCCTGACTGAAACCCATATGCAATCCCCAAATTGCAACTCCCGACAGCAAAAATCCAATGGTGTTTGAATTGGCAAGCATCAAATCAGCCAGTAACAACAATATCAAAGCAATTCCCAGCAAGAACTTTTTGTTGATATGGTCAGATAAGATTCCTGCTGGATAAGCCGAAATTGCATAGGATAAACTCATGATGACCATGATCAATGGCATCAAGGTAATTGAAAATCCAATTTGTTGAGCCCGTAAGACCAGAAATGCCTCACTAAAACGAGCCAGAGAGAAAAGCCCGCCAATCAAGACAACCCACCAATATTGGCCAGAAAAAAACCTTAAAACATTCCACTTTAAAGGGGAATAAAAAACCTGAGATTTCTTAGCTATGGGTTCCTTAACCCAGAAAAACACAATTAAAACCGCTATTATTGCTGGAATAACTGCTGCCCATAAAACCAGTCTAAGATTATCATCTGACCAATACAGCAATAAAATTGCAACAAGTGGCCCAAGAAATGCGCCAACGGTATCCATCGATTGTCTTAAGCCAAAACAGGCGCCGCGAATTTCTGGCGGCGACAAATCTGCAATTAATGCATCTCGGGGCGCCCCTCGAATGCCTTTTCCGATTCTATCCATAAATCGAGCAGAAAATACCGTCAATATGGAATCTGCTAAAGGAAACAGAGGCTTTGAGATAGTGGCAAGGCCGTAGCCCAGCAACAACATGATTTTTCGACGCGCAAAAAAGTCACTGATAACTCCGGAAAATATTCGAATTATTTGCGCGGATGCCTCAGCTAAACCCTCAACCAGACCAACAATTACCATATCAGCGCCGAGTGTTGTCACCATAAAAATGGGTAACAAACTATGGATCAACTCCGAAGAAAAATCCATAAACAAGCTGACAAAGCCCAGCGCCCAAACTCCCCTTGGAATTTTTAGCTTTATTAAAATCACGAATTCAGGTAAAGCTTTTTTTCGCTGCTCAAACAGCGCCAAGGCAGTAGAGCGTTTTTCTAAATGAATATCTGTTTATTTGGAAACATACACACTAATTTTTATTGTTTCCGGAGCCAAACAATGCTGTTCATTACATGCCTGCATTGTAACTTGCAACGGCACCACTTGTGCGTCATCTATCTTTCTCAAAACTGTAGCTTGCAATTGTGTTTGTTTTTCATAAAGTGCTAATTCGGTTTCTTGAAAAGCCAGTTTTTTCTTTTTTGGCTCCGGATAAATAACCGATTCAAGCTGCCAGGCCTTTTCATCACCCAACTTCACTTCTGTAGCAATCAGATCTTTTTGCAAGGGTTGATGGGCATTAATGTGCCATCCCGGTTTAATTGAGAAATCAAAGACCAGTCTAAATTTGTTATTTTCCATTACTTGCACATTTGCTTTAATTGACACCGCGCCATTCGCAACATATTGAATATTGCCGACTTCACCTGCTAACAATTGATCCACACCAAGCAGGAAATAAGCATAAGCACCTGGATGTGTTTTCACCTGCTCGGAAAATGCAGCCACCGTTGCCCAAGCCTTGTCCTGATATAACCCTATTCCTGATCTTTTATAAAGTTCTGCTAAAACCTTGACAGCCACAGAATTTCCGGAAGGCATAGCGCCATCATTCACCTCTTTAAGATTACGAATATGAGGCGCTATTTTTGAGTGTCCGGCCATATAAAACCCACCTTGGTTCTGATCCCAAAATTTTGTGATCATCTTATCTGCAATTTGTCTGGCTTTTTCTAACCAATCATCATCGCTCGTGGAATCAAAAAGTCTTAAAAATCCTTCTGCTAAATAGGCGTAATCTTCCTGGGCAGCATCAATAGAAGCAGAATCATTTAAGTAAACACGATACAATTCACCTGATTGCCTCTGGTTGTGCTGCCAAATAAATTGCGCTGCTTTTTTTGCTTCATCAAGATAAACCGTATCATCAAGTTGATAGCCTGCTTCTGCAAAAGCAGCAATAACCATACCGTTCCAGGCAGTTACTATCTTGTCATCACGCAAGGGAGGTATCCTTTTTTCACGTACCTGCCATAATATTTCTCTAATTTTGTCGATCTTTTCAAGCAATACCGCTAGTTTTATATTGTGTTTTCTTGCATATTCATCCAGGGCAACTGGCAAAAACAGAATATTTCGACCCTCAAAATTACCGTTCTCGGTGACCCCAAAAACATCAATGGCTAATTGGGCAAGATTGTCTGGCAATGCAGCTAAAATTTGCTGTTTTTTCCAAACAAAAAACACCCCCTCTTCACCTTCGCTATCAGCATCTGTAGCAGAATAAAAGCCCCCTTGTGGCGCTTTCATTTCCCGTAATAAATAATCCAGAGTTTGTCGGACAACTCTTTTATAAAGCGGATTTCCTGTAAGTTGATAAGCCTGAAGAAAAATTCGAGCCAAATGCGCCTGGTTATAGAGCATTTTTTCAAAATGAGGAATCAACCAGGCATTATCTGTCGCATAGCGATGAAAGCCGCCTCCGACCTGATCGTAAATACCTCCCTGCATCATGGCATTCAGGCTATGAATAACTGCACTATTGACTTGTGAATCACTCTCTTTTTCAATTTGCCCGAGTAACAGAAATAAATACGGCTCGTTTGGAAATTTTGGTGCTTGACTAAAGCCGCCTTGAAGACGGTCATAACCATTCATAATGTCTGTCATTGCATTATGTACGACTTGCCGGTCTATTTTTTCCGCCGTTTTTTTTCTGGAATTGATATTCTCAATTGCAGCAGTAATTTTTTCTGCTGAAGATATTAGTTCTTCCTGCCTTGTTTGCCAAACATGAGAAATTTTCGCTAGTATGTCTTGAAACTGATGTGGTGGAAAATAAGTCCCGCCAAAAAAAGGCCGGCCATCAGCCAATAAAAAATTGGACATCGGCCAACCTCCCTGACCGTTTATCAACATTACGCTAGTCATATAGTAAGCATCTACATCGGGCAGTTGCTCCCGATCAACCTTGATACTAATGAAATGTTCATTGAGATAACTGGCTATTTGTTCATTATCAAAACTCTCCCGCTCCATCACATGACACCAGTGGCAGGTTGAATATCCTATGGACAAAAACACGGGTTTATTTTCTGCTTTGGCTTTGGCAAAAGCCTCTTCTCCCCAGGGAAACCAATCTACTGGATTATGAGCATGTTGAATCAGATAAGGAGAACTCTCCAAAATCAATCGATTCGTATATTTTGGTTTCCCGTCAGGCAAGAAAAATTCAGTTCTAGGCTGGTAATTGGAACCTTGTTTTTGCAAAGCATGTTGCAAACGTTTTTGTAATGTTTCTGGATATTGGTTGTTAGCGTGAATTGGCATTGATACTATTCCTGAGATAAACACTAGGAAATAGCATATCAAACCAGCCCGATAATGTTTGAGAATCCGACACTTCTTCATTCGGAATTTAAAGTTTATTGGGATTAGAAAGAAGAATGCGTTGTGAGCCTAATTTGAGCACAAATTGTTTTTCTCCTGTGAAATACGGATGCCAGTATTTAATTAATATAGGCACTGCAATATTCAGCCAAAAGGCCGTAAACATCAGGGTATAAAATGCAGCTGTTGTGAAAATCTGATTTTGTACATAGCCAATATCGAGTACAACAAAGGCTAGTTCCGCCCTGCCCAACATGCCGACACCGATCATGATACTTTCATGCCAAGCAAAGTTTCCAGTAAAACGTGCAGCGAGCATTGCAGAAATGATCTGGATAGAAAATACCCCTAATGTTAACGCCAGCATTTCAGGTATAACAGAAATCACAATATCCATATCCAGGACAATCTTGGTTCCCAGATTGACAAAAAAGACCGGACCAAGCCATGAAAACGCAACATTATCAATCACCAGTTTACAATTGCTATATTCTTGTTCTTGTTGTTTCTGGTCATCATGAAAATGTTCCTGTTTTAGAATCAAACCCGCCATATATGCCCCAACAGCAGGATGAAAACCAAATTGGTGGGCAATCAAACTAATCAATAATGCCAGTAATAATATAGTTAACGTAGATTGGCCATTTTCACCCAGTGACAATAAATCACGGACACCATGCCGTTCCAAAACTGGTATTACGTGACTTATTCGATCAAGAAATGGACTTTTGCTTCGGCACTTTTGCCAAAAAGGGATGAGTCGTTTGATTTTAATTGAACTGTTACAGGGAAAGAACCAAATTCCTAATAAAGTAACGATGCCAAAAAAAATGACGGTTTTGATGGCAATGATCAAAACCTGTAGCACTGAAATATCACCCTGCCCTGTTGCCAGTGGAACCAGCAAAGCGACTAAAGCCAACGATGCAATGTCATCCAAAACAGCCGAAGTCATAATTCCACGGGCTGCTTCTGTTCGATGCAATCCTTCGCTTCGCAGAGAAACCATAGTCAGCGAAACAGCGGTAGCGGTCATGGCAAGACCACACATCAATGCAAGTTTGATATCCCCCCAAAATTGCAGGGCTAAAAAATACGCCATCAAAAAAGGACCCATAGCACCAAAAAGCGCAATCCCCCAAGCTCTTTTTATTCCTTGAACAAACTGGCTGGAATTTTCTTCAAACCCTAATGCAAACATAATGACAATAATACCGACCTTAGCAAAACCTTCTATAAATTGCGTTGTCTCAAGCGGAAGAATGCCTGTATTAACCATTAAGCAACCAAAGCCAAGAAAATAGACGACTGCCGTTAACTTGGTTAATTTGGCTAAATAAGAGGATAAAAAGACACAAATCCAGATAATGGCGAGATGATTAAGATCTTGCATTTTTTACCCCCTCAGATTAACTTAAGAAAATCTTGAAAAATTTCTAAATTCTATTTATTGTTCTACATGAATAACTTAAATAAAGTAAGGTTACTAATCAGCAATATACCTTATTGGAATCCTTCTGAAAACCAATAATTTTTGGTGAATTATTATACTTCGCGCGGTTACGGATGCGGAATTTATAGCGCACTGATTTTTGTCGAGAGCAAGGCACTAAAACAGGCGCATAGCAAGCTACGCAACTTTTTTGGTAACGCAGCTATCGGCAAAAACTCAGTCGTTAGAAATCCGTAGTCGTGACCGCGCGAAGTATAATAAATAAGGGGATTAAAATATCGCTATACTAAATGCATTGGCTATTGCCACCAAACCACAGACAAGAATAAATGGTTTATAAATATCATTTCAGTTTTTTTGTAACCCACCCAATCTTGGAAAAATCCGCTTGATACGGTAAATTTATCCTAAATATCAACAGACCGGAGGTTCTAATGGCGGAAAAAAACAGTAAAAATACAGACCGATTAATTGCAGAAGCAAGAAAGCATCAGCAGGAACGCGAAAAAACCTACCGCGGCCAAGCCCTTAAAATGTATCCCTGGATTTGCGGTCGATGCGCACGGGAATTTACTCACAAAAACGTCCAGGAATTGACCGTCCACCATAAAGACCATAATCATGATAATAATCCCCCTGATGGTAGTAACTGGGAATTACTGTGTCTTTATTGCCATGATAATGAGCATCAACGTTATGAAGAAACCAGATTCGGTCATTTAACTATCGAGTCAGAAAACGCAGCAAAAGCTACCCATAACCCTTTTGCCGAACTTGATCAGTTGTTGAAAAAATAATTTGCGCAGAAAAAATTTTTTTTAGAATGGATTAGGTAATTCTCCATAGTCTATTTTCAAATCTAACGCTCGTTCGATATTTTTCTGCAATTCCAATCTACAGGCACGATTTACTTGGATTAGTTACATTCAGCAACGAAAGAATCATTTCCTTAACCTGCGGCATGAACCTTGGTATCGCCATCAGTTTATCCACCCCCCGCTTCATCATTTTTTGTACGGCATGCTCAATCTTCTCATCAAATACAAACCTATTTTTTTACTGCTACACTTAAATTTATAACTTTTTCAAGTTTCGATTCCTTTATTGCTCTTTTTTAAGGAAACTGCACAGAATAAGTTGGGCAACTAGCGTTGTTTTTTTCGTAATCAAGGCGTAGAAATAGGCGCATCGAAAGCTATGTAACTATTTTTACAACCCAGAAGACGGATAAAAAGACAAGCCAGTTGTTTAAGTTATTTCTTTACGCTACTAAAAATAACTTGTATACGCAATCAACGAGAAATATCCATGAAAGCAGAATTAATTGAGTTCTATAAAAAGGCTGATAAGACCATGTCATTTGTTGTCATATCACTTTTTTTGTTTTCATTGGCTCTGGCCATGTGGCATGACACTTGGGGGCAAGCAATACTCATCGGCATTCCTTCAGCGGCTATTCCTTTAGCGTTAATTTATTTGTCACCCGGTTCTCTTACAACCCGCTTGGCAGTTGCCACATCTTTTATGGTGTTTGCCGCATTGCAGATTCAGCAGAGTCATGGGGTAGTTGAACTTCATTTTGGCATTTTCGTTTTACTGGCCTTTTTGCTCTACTATCGCGACTGGAGCGTCATTGTCGCGGCGGCTGCCATTATTGCTGTGCACCATTTGTTATTTAATTATCTACAAGATGCAGGATATCCTGTTTATGTATTTGCTTCCGGCCCATCTCTAGCCATGGTTTTTACTCATGCTGCTTATGTAATCTTCGAAAGTGGCTTGCTAGTTTATATGGCTATACAAAGTGCGCAGGAAGCAATAAGAAATGTAGAACTCCAGGAAATCAGCAGTCACTTTACAATGGACAATGGGGTTATTGATTTAAAATACCGAAAAGAAAACCCGAAAAGTGAATTTGCCAATGATTTTAATGATTTTATGGATTCAGTTTCAGAGGCCATAAACAATAGTCAAGAATCAGCTTCTGATTTAGCAAATATTACTGATCATTTACAACTGCTAAGTGAAAATGCCAAAAACCGAACCGAGGAACAGGATAATAATGCAGCTTCTGTAGTCTCTGCAATTAACGAAATGGCCGATACCATTCAATCTGTTGCTAAAAATTCTTTTGATGCTGCCTCTGCTGCCAAGCAAGCTGATGAACTGGTTGAAAACGGCACATCAGTTGTTAATCATACGATATCTGTGCTGGATCATCTGGCTAATAGTGTTGATCAAGCTTCTGCTGTCATCCAAAAACTGGAATCCCATACCGAAAATATTGGCGTAGTTCTGGAAGTGATTAAAGGCATTGCCGATCAAACCAATTTACTCGCATTAAATGCAGCAATAGAGGCTGCAAGGGCCGGTGAACAGGGTCGAGGTTTTGCAGTTGTCGCAGATGAAGTACGAACCCTGGCTAGCAGAACACAAAAATCTACCGAAGAAATTCATGAAATGATCGAACTCTTGCAAGAAGAGGCTAAAAATGCCGTCAAGGTCATGACTGAAGGCCGAAAACAGGCCCACTTAGGAGTTGAACAAGCATCACGCACCAGTGAAGCTTTCGATTCAATTACTCAGTCAGTAGCAGTCATTAATAATATGAATTCGCAAATTGCTAATGCCGGGGAACAACAAAAATCAGTGATTGATGAATTACAAAGAAACATAGGCAATATTGCTGAAATATCCTCAGCAACGACGAAAGACTCCAGTTCCATTTCTAATTATTGCCAGCAGCTTGCTGATTCTTCCGGACAATTAAAATTACGCGTTGACAGATTTTCAACCTAATATTGGGAAATTTTCTGATTATAGATGATCCAACTGCAGCAATGGGGATTGGACCAATCACCCAATAAAGTGTCGTACCAGTCTCAGAAAATTTTTACATATTCCTTCTCCTGGATGTGCGGGCAAGGATGTGAAGAATTGAACATAATAACTTATTGGGGTTGGTATTAATTTCTGTCAATAAAATCAGCCACGTGTTCAGAAAGCAATACGGAACCTTCGTAATTCACATGTGAACTGTCAGCAAAAAACTGGTCGCCTAACATTAATTTTCGATGTAAATCCAAATACAGAAAACTACTTTCTAACCTTATTTTTTCCATTAATTGACTAAATTCTTCAAATTGTTTCTGCCATTCCGGACTTTCTGCAAGAACTGGCAACCGTAACGGCGTCATAACAACGATAAATGTGATGTTTTTTTTCTGAAATGCTTTTGCAATTCTTTTTAGCGCATCAAAATTCTTCTTGTTTAATCCATAAACGATATTTTTTTCCCACCGCTCTTTTTCTATATTCTCGCCATAAATTCGATAATTTACGCCTCCGGTTTCATCAAATAACAGCGATGGATATCTATGCTCAGTTTGGTGATAAGATTGGTAATTATAAAACGCTTTTAAAAAACTGAAGATATTTAAAAACACACGGTTATAAGGATATAAGGTAAATTCTCCCTTGATGTATTTGTTCAACTCTTCAAAATCAAGATCATGTAACTTGTCAAAAGAAAAATCTTCCATTTGAAGCGGATAGATCACATATTTGATATTTTTATTATCAGCAATCAGTTGCAATTCCTGCTCAACCTGTAAAACCTGCTCTCCCCAGGAAGAGATATTCACCAACCGGTTAATTTTTTTTGATTTTTCTTCAAGCGTTTTACCGTTCAAGTTAATCAAACCCATTGAAGAACCAACAATCGCCGCATCTGAACCTGTTATCCGCTGCGAATCCTTTAAAAAACGAACTTTGGCGTCAAAAGCTACGTTGTCTGAAATGCGCAGCGGGTAAAATCTTTCCGCATAAA
Source organism: Methylomonas sp. (assembly GCA_026989395.1). Classification (GTDB taxonomy): domain Bacteria; phylum Pseudomonadota; class Gammaproteobacteria; order Methylococcales; family Methylomonadaceae; genus JALSJK01. The sequence continues at coordinate 4,217 of JALSJK010000119.1, read as the reverse complement.
TGATAAACGCATAAGTTGCAATCAATAAAACAGCGAGAGTTGATAAATGGGCTCTCACCCAGCTTTTGCCGGTCATGGTTGCCATTAAAAATTAAAATAAAGGAATTCTGAAGTCCTGTTCATTGACATCACACCAATAAAAAACAACAAGCTGGAATAAAAGGCGGTTTTATAGCTTCTTTGATGCTGTCTGATTAAATCAACCGAATTTTTAAAAATCAGTACCAAAGCAAAAGCTAATGCAATATAAACAAAAATCAACCAGGAAAATTTGATCGATTCCATAAAGGGTTGAAATTCCAAGCCGTACTTCTTCAAGACTGGTAATTTGGATGCTATCATTTCAGGCAATGAAAAACCATTGAGCCCTCCCATCCCTTTCAACACCTTAAGGGCATCGCTCATGTCATGAGCCCGAAAAAAAACAAAGGTGAAATTAACAAAATTAAAGGTGATAAACCATGCCAGCACCTTGCTGATTTTAATTTTGGTTTTTTTCCAATAGTGATTAATCACCACACCAATACCATGCAAGGCACCAAAAATAACAAACATCCAGGAAGCGCCATGCCACAAACCTGCAATCAAGAAAGTCAAAAAAGTTGCCCACATCGCCTTATGGAATGTTAAACGCTGATAACTTCGATTAATCGGCGTATAGATGTAAGTGGTGATAAAGTTGGTCAGTGTCATGTGCCAGTTTTTCCAGAAATCAATCATGCCGGTTTTTTTCAACGGACTGTTAAAATTAAGCGGCAACTGGATATTGAAAATCAGCGCTATTCCCAAAGCCATATCGGTATAGCCGGAGAAGTCAAAATATAACTGAAAGGTATAGGACAAGGAAGTCATCCAGGCTTCCAGAAATGACAGTGTCTGCAGTTCGTCAAACCCGACATTGGCCCAGATAGCAAAGGTATCGGCTATCACCACTTTCTTAAAGAGTCCAATTGAAAATAACGCCAGACCATTGGCAATATTTTTATAGTTGACCACCTTGCTTCTGAGTTTGGAAAATTGCGGCATCATTTCGCTATGATGAACGATGGGACCAGCAATCAACTGAGGGAAAAATGTAACAAATACGGCATAATCCAGGAAGCTACCTTCTTTCGCCAATCCTTCATAACTGTCCACCAAAAAGGCTATCTGCTGCAGCGTAAAAAAACTGATTGCCAAAGGCAAGGTCAGATGTAACAAAGGCAATTTTACCCCAGCAGCCACATTGATATTTTCAATAAAAAAATCCATGTACTTGAAATACCCCAGCAAGCCTAGATTAAAAATCAAACCAAAAACAAAAATGGTTTTTTTACTGAAAAAATTCTTTTTTGCCTCATCATAGCTAGTGATGATCCGTGTTATTGAAAAATTAAATAACACCGAGGTCAGAATTAATGGCAAATAGGTAAGATTCCACCAGCTGTAGAAAAACAAACTGGCAAATACCAGCCAACTGGTCGAAGCTTGCGGGAGACGAAGTTTATTCAGGTAAAAATAGACAAAAATAGCAACGGGCAAAAAGCAAAAAATAAACACATAACTGTTAAACAGCACTCAGGTTTTCCTCCAGTAATTCAATAATGCCGATATCGCTAAACAGAAAAGCAACTTTGCGATTGTCAAAAAGAATTGCTTCAGTTGGCGGTGAGATTAAAATTGCCCCGTTGTCATAAAGCTTTGCGATTGCCTGTTCTATATCGGAAACTTGCCAGCATGTGTGATACAGCGATTGCCTTTTTGCGACAAATTTTTCGACCGCCTTTCCAGAAACCAGTTCGATATGACTGCCGTCAGTGAGTTCCAATAAACATAAATCCGCATCCTGCTTTTTATCAAAAATAATTTCGGAGGCCTCAACAACATCGAATGATTTTTGAACAAATTTCAGGGTTTCCGAAATATCTTTGCACGCAACGCCGATGTGATGAAAACGCATTGATCAAATTTTTTGCATCATCAGATTAATCATCGCGCCAACATTATTAAGCGTTTGAAGTTCTCCCAGTGCAAAGCGAATGGAAAATTTTTTTTCAATTGCGCTGACCAGATTCAAGTGATTCATGGAATCCCAATCCTCAATATCCTCTGCGCTGGTTGAGTCGGTAATTTCAAGCAACTGGTCATCAAAAATATCTCTGAAAATATCCTGAACACTACTAAGCACTTCTTCTCTAGTCATTATTTACCTTTATCGTTGTATTCAAATTTTTGTAATTGTCCAATACCAATTTCCAGACTGAATAATCTGGAGTTTGTTCAATGCAGCAAAATCCCATTTTTTCGTATAGTCCAGACACCATGTTATTTTTTGGACTTTTAATGTAATAGCCAACAATTTCTTTAACTCCCCTGTCTCGGCATCTCGCCACTAAAATATCCAGCATCGCTAACTCCATATCCCTTTTCAAAACCCGGCAGCTCATCAACCATAAATCTATATGGCATTGTTGGTTTTTAATGGAGCCAATGGAAATGGTAATTAAGCCATTATCACCATATTTATCGGTTAATCGGCCGTAAAGAGTCAGATATTGGTCGTTTTCAGAAACCGCTTTAACTTCAGCCAGGGTATAACGTTTGGTCGTCAAATTAAACTGGTTGGTTTTATTGATCAGTTGGGTAATACGTTCTAAATGAATGGGGTTAAAATGCTTTATCTGGGCCTGCATTTCCAGAGATTGCAAGAAATCCTGATAATCATCAAAACCGGCTTTTGCCTCAGCTCTAAATTTTTCATTCTGATAATAAACCGTTCTTTGTTTGTCATCTCCAGTTAAATGGGCTGCCTCGAAATAGCCATTTTTATCCAGGTAATCAATGTAATGAACAATATCATCTCCGATATCGGGCACTGATACTACCTGTATCTGGCTTGCAACAGCATCCCGTTCAACAGGGTTATCATCAAAAAAAACCAGACTATCCGGATGAATGTTTATTTCTTTAGCGATTTCCCTGATATTTTGGTATTTTGGGTCCCAATTTGCCTTAATGACAGTCATATCTTCACTGGATAATAAATTATCCTGATGGCTTAGCCCTTCCCTGGCAACTTGATCATCATTTTTCGAGCACACGGCCAAAATAATTCCACGCTGTTTCAATTCTTTGGCATAGCGCTGAAAATCAACATAAGCCTCACCCAGCGCTGTTTCCTTGCCAATCGTTATACCCTGCAAACCGTCATCACCAATAACTCCTCCCCACAAGGTATTATCCAGATCCAATACTAAACATTTTTTGCTCTGTCCTAAAATGGCATTAATAATATTGCTTAAATTTAAAGCTAGCGCTGGAATAGCAGTATAACTAAGCGCATATTTTGCCTGATACCATAAGCTTCGATCAAACCAGTGAGTAAGTCCAATACTGGCAGACAAATAATGAATGTCATTAATATAGAGATTATTGTTTTTTCTGGCTTGCTCGGCAAAAAAAAGATTTAACTGACTGATAAAGTAAGTTTTTCCGTGAATTTCAGAAAAGTCTAAATTTCCAAAGCTACGGTCTGGCGGTAAATCAAAATTGTTTTGAATAATTGCGCAATCATATTGATCTAAAGTTTCCCAAATTGATTGGAATTTCAATTTTTCCTGCTTCAATAAAGACTGAACCGATTGTTCAGATTCACTGACTTTAGGGAAACAACCAATATTAATATGGCTGGTATGGATATAAATGATATCCGGTTTAAAAGCAGCTAATGGCTGATTTTCAAACACTGCTTCCTGATAATATTGATTATATTCCGACTCATAAAAATTGGCTTTAACACCATTTTTGAGCAAAAATAATTCCAGAATATTTTTGATTTCAGTAGTGGTAGAGCCGCCTAATATGGCAATATTTTTTTCAATGACTGGCTTTGTCTCTTCAAGTACCCGTTTGATGGCTTTCTTTTTCCTGAGAATCGTTTCAATATCCAGGGGATATTCCAGACACGTTACCAAATTCATTTATTAGTTATTTAATTCTAGGTGACAGACAGAAGGTAGATTTTAGCAATAATCACTAATTTTTGTTTTATAGGCTCAATGTTTAGATTGTTATGAACGACTCAGGAACCTAGATTACAGGTAACTATTCAGCGTATTTAATTTAACTAAAATATTAAATAGTCGACCCTGAAAAAAAATAATGGCCTGGAACTACAGGTCGTCATTTTCCACAGAGAATTATTTCATTGCCAATTGCAATTGTTCTGTTGATTTTGA
>JALSJK010000118.1 GCA_026989395.1 Methylomonas sp. | reverse complement strand
ACAGGCTTGTACAAACTTCTTCGACAACCTCGATGAGCATCATGCTCCTTTGCGTGCATTGTTGAATGAAAAGTTTCAGATTATTGAGGGCAAAGCCGGGTATTCTTGATCGTGGATAGTATAAATTCATGACTGAATTATACTTCGCGCGGTCACAGATGCGGAATTTATAGCGCACTGATTTTTGTCGAGAGCAAGGCACTAAAATAGGCGCATAGCAAGCTACGCAACTGTTTTAGTAACGCAGCTATCGGCAAAAACTCAGTCGTTAGAAATCCGCAATCGTGACCGCGCGAAGTATAATTGCCTGAGCTTACCGAGAGCCGCTACATTGCAACTGCTCCAAATCACTCAAACTTTTTTCGATATCAACGGCTTCATTCATGCTCTGTTGTAAAAAATGTAATATTTCTAGCTGTTTTTCGATAGCCAAATCAATTCGCGGATCTGTTCCTTTCTGATACGCGCCAACATTAATTAAATCCCGGTTTTGCTGATACAGCGAATATAATTGCCGCAGATCGTTGGCTAATTTGATATGCCGTTCTGTTGCAATGTCCGGCATGACCCGACTAACCGATGCTTCAATATCAATAGCAGGATAATGACCTGATTCTGCCAAGGTTCTGGACAGCACAATATGACCATCCAACACCCCTCGCGCCGCATCGGCTATCGGATCATTGGTATCATCGCCTTCCGCCAGCACGGTGTAAAAAGCTGTGATGGAACCGCCTCCCACATCGGCATTACCTGCCCTTTCTACCAAGGCGGGTAATTTTGCAAACACTGAAGGCGGATACCCTTTAGTTGCTGGCGGCTCATCAATGGCCAATGCAATTTCACGGTGCGCCTGGGCAAAACGGGTTAATGAATCCATCAGCAGTAAAACATCCAGTCCTTGACTGCGGAAATATTCGGCAATACTGGTTGCCAACATCGCACCGTTAGCCCGCATTAATGGAGAATAATCGGCCGGTGTGGCAACAACCACAGCTTTTTTCAGGCCGTCTTCACCCAGGATTTTCTGCACAAATTCTTTAACCTCCCTGCCCCGCTCACCAATTAGACCCACAACCACAACATCGGCTGAAGTATATTTGGTCATCATCCCCAGCAACACACTTTTACCAACGCCAGTTCCTGCAAATAATCCCATGCGCTGGCCGCGCCCCACGCTTAAAACAGCATTGATTGCCCTGATTCCCACATCGAGCGGCTCCCTGATTGGGTTTCTGTTCAAGGGATTCATTGGAACCCCGGTCAAAGAAACCTTGGCATCGGTTTTTATCGGCCCTTTACCATCCAAAGCTTTACCTGAACCATCGACAACCCGACCAAGCAAACCAAATCCGACTTTTGCCAAACTGTTTGTTCCCAGCGGAATCACTCTGCAGTCTGGTTCAAGACCCTGCGGATCACCAATTGGCATTAAATATATTCTTTCCCCTGAAAAACCCACCACTTCCGCTTCAATCTGACTGCCATTCTTGTTTTCCACCAGACAACGTGAACCAATGGCAGCGCGGCAACCTACTGCTTCCAAAGTCAATCCAACCATTCGAGAGAGTGTTCCTTCAACAATCAGCTCTGTTGGCTCGTGACTTTTTTCAGTGTAAGTATGGAGTTTTTCCAGCCATAATTTCGAACGATTTATTTCAGGAGCTTGCCTGGCATTCATTGTTCCGGCTCCTGGCCTCGCTGATCTCCTAAAACATTGGCTATCACCTGCGCCAGTCGATTTTCTACGGAAGCATCAATTCTGGAAGTTTCAGTTTCAATTTTGCAACCGCCACGGGAAATAAGCGGCTCCTCGATGATTTCCCATGCCTGTGACATTTCATCCAATGCCAGCGCTGAACGCACCAAACTGACATCTTCAGGATGCAAATGTAAAATGATTTTTCTTGAAGAAACCGGAAGCACTGAAATTGCCTCACGAACTGCGCCAATGACTTGCCCGGGATCAATTTTTATTTCCCTGCGAATAATTTGTTGAGCGACTCCCATCGCCAATTTAACCAGCTCTTGCTCGACTTGCTCATCCAATTCCTTGAAAGGCTCAGCTAATGCTGAAATAAATATTTTGAATTGCTCTGCCTGATCTTGCAATAATTGTCGATTTTCCTCGTAGCCTTTATTAGACCCTTCTGCAAATCCCTTTTCATAACCCGCTTCATAGCCTTTTTTTTCGCCTTGTTCAAAAGCTTCCAGATATGCCTGATCCTGCATGGCCTCAATTTCTTCGACGGTCAAAATCTTTGGCTTTTCTGCTTCCTTTGCCTCCTCTTCAGCTAATTCAACGATTTTTTCCTCAGTCTGCTCCTTGGGCTGTTTGGTCACTACGTCAGGAACTTCCCAGACCTTCAGTAAATCCAGTTCAGTTTTGGAAAAGCCGCTCTTAAACGAGCTCATCACCGCCGCCCGCACCTAAAGAAATTTCACCGGCATCAGCAAGTTTACGGGCAATGCCAAGAATATCTTTTTGCGCCATTTCAACTTCACTGAGTTTAGTAGGCGGAGCAGCCTCCAAATCATCACGAAGCATTTCTGCTGCCCGTTTAGACATATTACTGAAGATTTTTTCCTTCAATTCATCTTCCACACCACGCAAGGCCAACAATAACTGATCGGTGGAAACTTCCCGCAGCAAGGTCTGGATGCCACGATCATCAACGTCTTTAAGATCCTGGAATACAAACATCTTGTCCTGAATTTCCTGACTTAATTCTCCATTAGCTTCGGAAATTTCCTCCATCACCACTTCGCTGATTGCTCCATCCAGATAATTCAGTATGTTAGCAACTGAATCTATACCGCCCAATGAAGAAGATTTCATGCTTTCACTACCCGTCAGTTGTTTTTCCATGATTTCATCCAGTTCTCTCAATGCAGCCGGTTGTACACTTTCAAGAGTAGCAATTCGCAATAATAAATCCGAGCGCATATTTTCTGGTAATAAACTCAGTACTTCAGCCGCTTGATCGCTATCAAGCAAAATCAGAATGATAGCAATAATTTGCGGATGTTCCAGACGTATCAAATCGGCAATGGAACGAGCATCCATCCATTTAAGCTGCTCAATGCCCTTGCTGTTTTTACCCAGCAAAATTCGATCGATCATGTTGCCGGCTTTATCTGCACCCAATGCATCGGTGAGCATATTGCGAATATATTCGTCAGAATCAAGACCCAGTGCCGTCTGATTTTTAATTTGGGTAATAAATTCTTCCAGAACTTCATCCACCATATCTGAAGAAATATTCCCCAAGGTAGCCATCGTAGTTCCAATTAACTGAACCTCTTTGGGCCCCATGTTTTTCAAAACTGATGCCGCCCGATCCTGACCTACTGCCAGCAACAAAAGGGAAGCCTTTTCCGCCAGAGTTAATCCTTCTTCCTGTTCTTCAGCCATTTTGCGTTACCCATGTTTTTATCACTGTCGCAACCAATTTGGGGTCTTCGTCAACCAGTTTTCTGACATATTCCAGACGTTTTTCATAACTTTGCGGCGCCTCCAGTAGTAACAAATCTTCGGTTTCCATACTTTGAATATCATCGCCATCTCCATCTTCGGCTGGAGTTGCAATCGGTACGCCATTTTCATCGTACTGCACCGAGTCATTATCATTTTCAAGTGCTTTCAGTTCTTCAGGATCTTTGCCAATCAAAGTGCGCATTGCCGGCCTAAGCACCGCAAAAATCAATAACAACACAACGACGACCGCTGCCAACTGTTTCATCAAATCAATAAACCAGCCTTGTTCCCATAATGGAATTTCCGGTAAGGCCTCCATTGTTTCTGGTGTCATAAACGTAACATTGCTGACAGTTACCTGATCGCCGCGACTGACATCATAACCAATGGCCTGCTTTACCAGATCGGTAAAACGATTAACATCCTCCTGGGAATAAGGTCGGCTGATCACTTCGCCATCTTCACCGTAAATACGCTGATTATCGATAACAACCGCAACCGACAACCGTTGTAATTGGCCGGTCGACATACGGGTATGAGTGATGGTTTTATCCAGCTCAAAATTACGAACCGCACTTTTACTGGCGGATTTCGGAGTTTTTGCATTGGCGGAAGCTTCCTGACCAACGGCTATTTCTGGCGCCACACCGGCTGGAGGCGGCTGATTACTTAATGCCCCAGGAATACCCTGAATTGCAGACAAGCTACTTTGCTGTTCCTGTACCTGTTCGCTGCGCAATGCAGGCAGATCAGGATTGAACATTTCCTGGGTCTTTTCAGTGACGGTAAAATCAACATCGGCAGATACCTGAACACGCAAACCGTCCATACCCACAACTGGTGACAGAATATTATTGATGCGTGCCATCAAATGATCTTCAATTTGTTTTTTATACTCAAATTGCTTGGAACTCAGATACATATCATCTGATGAATCCTTAGTATTAAGCAACCGGCCTTTTTGATCGACTACCGTCACCTGTTCTGCTTCAAGTAACGGCACACTTGATGCAACCAAATGCACAATCGATTCAATCTGGTTTTTCTCCAGGCTGCGCCCTTGATAAAGCTTCACTATAACTGAAGCGCTGGGTTTTTTTCGTTTGCGAATAAATACCGATTGTTTCGGCATAGCCAATAATACCCGGGCAGATTTGATACTTTGAATACTGGTGATGGTTCGTGCTATTTCCCCTTCCAAGGCTCGTTGAAAACGAATGGCCTCGGCACTTTTGCTGGTACCAAAGCCGGTTTCCTTGTCCAGCAATTCATAGCCAAGGCTGTTGCTGCGCGGCAACCCTAACGCTGCCAATTTCATTTTTAATTCGCGAACATCATCGGTCGGCACCATAATCGCCCCGGAACCGGTTTCCACCTTGTAGTCAACACCTTGCTTATCAAGAATTTCCAGAATTTCGGCCGCATCTTTTTCAGCAACATTTGTCATCAACAAGCTATAGGAGGGTGTTTGCGACCACAACACCACCGCCACACCAATTGCGACACTAAAAGCCAACGCCAGCATCAAACCAATCTGACGCGCCAAAGATAACTTGGCTATCCCTTGTAAAGCTGGATGCGCGTTATCTTCCTCGACCAGTTCCTGTTCTGGAGGCTGGGGGTCTGCCTGGACCAGGGTATTTAATTCTTGTTCACTCATTAATGTGGGTTATTTTGAAAAAATTGCAGCTTTTCAAGCAAAGGTTCGCAGGATGAAAAAGTAATGACATATTCTGCTAAATTGAATCCAGACTTTTAGTTGAAGTGAGCTATCAATCACCATACTAATGGCCAACGATCTAATGCATCATTTATAGCCTTCTGAAAACTCTGCTTGCTTTTTCTATGCTCACTAGCGATGAATTGGACACGCTCCACAAATTTTTCATTTCTTGCATGATAATTTTTTGGTACTTCGAAATATGATATGAGATTTTCATAGCTAATCCATCTTCCGTTTATTGACCAATGGTGTATTGAATTAATTTGGTTTTCTGTAAATCCATTTTTTTTTAAATACTTTAAATCTTTTGAAATTGTCACTTACTCACCTCTTCAAATAAAATCAATTTCTAACTCTTACCCTACATTGCACTATCACCAAGAAAAGAAACTGACCGCTTTTGGTAGGAGTGGCTTCAGCCACGATTTTCTTGATCTTGTTTCGATCGTGGCTAAAGCCACTCCTACAATTTCTAATTTTTCTTTACTTGATGCTCGTAACCTTACATTGGCATATTCATCACTTCCTTATACGCATCAACCAGTTTATTCCTGACCTGTACCATTGCCTGAAAAGACACATTGGCTTTTTGTGCCGAAATCATTACTTCTGCCAGGCTGACATCGCTCTCTCCCAGTTCAAAGTCTTGCGCCATTTTAGCGGCTGTTTGCTGAGTCTGGTTGACGCCATTGATGGACTGCTTCAGCAATGTAGAGAAATCAACTTTACTGTCATTTTCTACTTCCTGTGGCTTGCTGGAAGCTTCAATAGACATTGAACGCATTTGCGCCAATACCTGGTTTATATTCATATCACTCATGGTTATGCCTGTTTTTTGTCATTAATTATTGCTTAAGCATTTTTTAAGCCAATTTTTATTAACAAGCGATTTCCACGCCTGCTTCTTTCATTCGGGCAATTTTATATCTCAAGGTTCTTGGGCTAATTCCCAGCTTTTCAGCCGTAATTTTTCTGCTGCCCTGTTGTTCCTGCAGGGTTTTTAAAATAATCTGTTCTTCTACTGAACGTAGCCCCTCTCCCAGATGGACTGTCTCCTCTACTGCTGTAGCAGTAGGCTCCGGAATTGAAAAATTAATATTTTCCGTAACCATTTCGTCTTCAAAAACCAGATCAGCCGGTGTTATCACGCCACCAGACTGCATTATTAATGCTCTTTGCACCACGTTTTCCAGCTCTCGGACATTCCCGGGCCAATGATAACCCTGCAATTTTTCAGTTGCTCTGGAATCCAACACCGGAACAGTACCACCATTCCCCGCGTGCCTTGCCATCAAATCTTCGGCCAACGGCAAAATATCACTGGGGCGTTCTCTTAGCGCTGGAATTTTTAATGGAAAGACATTCAAGCGATAATAAAGATCTTCCCGAAACTGGTTTTGCTCGACATATTCCTTCAGATTGCGATTAGTAGTAGCCAATATTCTGACGTTCAAACTGATTTTTTTTCGCCCTCCAAGACGCTCCACTTCTTTTTCCTGAATCACCCGCAGAATTTTCGCCTGCAATGCCAAATCCATTTCAGAGATCTCATCCAATAGCAAGGTACCGCCTTGCGCTTGCTCAAATTTTCCTGGCGTTGTTTGTGTGGCTCCAGTAAATGCACCTTTTTCATATCCAAACAACATGGCTTCCAGCATATTTTCTGGGATTGCCGCACAATTAATGGCAATAAACGGCCCCTGATAATTCATTGAGTTTTCATGTAAATAACGCGCCAGTACCTCTTTGCCCGTGCCACTCTCTCCCTGAATCAGAACCGTGACTGCTGTTTTTGCAACTCGCACTGCCATGGCATAAAGTTTTTTCATACGGGGATCATGAACCGTTCTGGCCTTATTCTCCGTCTTGTTTGTTTTTTTGCTGGCCAGTAATCCTGTCACTTTTTCTTCCAGCACTGAAGCTTCAAAAGGCTTGACCAGATAATCTGCAGCGCCGGCCTGAATCGCATCGACTGCCTTGGGAATTGAGCCATAGGCTGTCATCAACAGTACGGGAACATCTGGATAATAAGTTTGCATGGCAGCTAATAGCGCCTGTCCATTCATAACCGGCATCTGAATATCGCTGGCGACCAGATTGACTGCTGATTCAGATAATATCTTTAGTGCTTCGCGGCCATTGTTTGCAGCTTTAACCTTGAATCCTGAGATTTTCAGGGTCTCACACAAAGCCTCGGATAAGGCCACATCATCTTCTACGATTAATACATCATATTGCTTCATTTCATGTTCCTCACGTCTTTATTACTCTTCTCACCCAAACCTTGTTGAGATGAATTAGGGATAAACTCCGAGTTTGAACAAGGTAAAGTAAGAATAAATTCAGTACCTCTTCCGGTTTTTGAATCGCAGCGTACATCTCCACCATGGGCTCGCAATACGCTATCAACAACGGCCAACCCCAATCCAGTGCCATTTATCCGGGTGGTGAAAAAGGGCTCGAAAATCCTTTCTTGGTGCGATTCAGAAATACCCGGGCCATTATCTTTAATTACAATCTCAAGGTTTTGATTCCTGCCTCTGGCAATTAACTGTAAGCTTCCTGTATTGTTAAGGGCTTGAATTGCGTTAGTCAGCAAATTCATGATTGCTCCTCGCAACACACTTTCATTGCCTTTTAATTGTTCAACCTGACTCGTATCAGTCATTGAAAACTGAATCTTTGTTGATTTGAGTTGCTCCAGCACCTCATCAGAGATCTTTTTCAACATCTCCTTGCAGGAAAACGATTCCATGGTTAACCTGCCTTGCTTCGCAAACACCAGCATGTCATTGACCTGTCTTTCCAAAAAATGCAATCGTTCCAGTATTTTTTCTGAAAATTCTTGCTTTTTTTCTTCCGGAAGTCTGTTATTTGTCAGTTGTGAGGCATACAGAATCGCCGTTGATAATGGGGTTCTGACCTGATGTGCCATGCTGGCGACCATTTCTCCCATTGCCGACAAATGTTTCTGTTGATTCACCATATCCTGCAGGTTCCTCATTTCACTGATATCGGTTAGCAAAACAATGTGTCCGGCAAAATTTCCCAAGGTATTTATCGTAATATTGAGATGCTTACCATTGTGTAATTGCCTTTGGTGAGGATTTTCGGTGTCGGGTACAAAGCACTGTTCTACAATCTTGGGCCAGAAAAACCCCATCAACGAATCACCAAGAAAGTCTTCAGCTGCTTTGTTGCAATCAATTACCTTATCTGTGGCATCAAGCACAATCACACCTGCAGGTAACGCTGCAAGCAGTTTATGTAATTGGTTAGCCAGCTTTTCTTTTTCTATCAAGGTTTTTATGCGTTCATTTCGGGCGATAGCCAATTCCTGACGCAATTTGGCTACCTGTTGTTCTAATCCTTGATAGGATTCAGTTAAATTTTCAGTTAACTGATTGAATAAATGGAAAGCCTGGGTTAATTGCTGGGTTTTTTCTGTTTGCATTCGAGTCAAATAGTTTGCTTTTTCATCTTCGGTAGCAAAAATTAGACCCGATTATTTATTACCTGCATTTCAATAGCTTACTTAATGTGTCAAAAAAACATCCTGATTCAAGTTTGAAACAATCGAGAAAAAAAACTGACAAAGTTACATTCCATGATGAGCAGTATATAATTGAGAATTAATTTGTTATCACTTTACAAACAATCCCAATATGAATTTCAAATTATCCGACCGAGTTCAAGCCGTAAAACCATCGCCAACCCTTGCAATAACTGCCAGAGCTGCTGAAATGCGCGCTGCCGGTAAAGATATCATCGGCCTTGGAGCTGGCGAGCCAGATTTTGATACGCCTGAACATATCAAAGCCGCCGCCATTGAAGCAATTAATAATGGCTTTACTAAATATACGGCAGTTGATGGCACACCAAGCCTTAAACAAGCCATTATTGATAAGTTTAAAAATGACAATGGCTTTTCCTACCAGCTTAATCAAATTCTGGTCTCCTGCGGGGGGAAGCAAAGCTTTTACAATCTGACTCAGGCCATCATTAACCCAGGCGATGAAGTCATTATTCCTGCACCGTACTGGGTTTCCTACCCTGATATGGTGTTGTTGGCAAGCGGTAAGCCGGTTATTGTCGAAACAACACAAGCAGAACATTTCAAAATTTCCGCAGAAAAATTGCGTAACGCAATTACCGATAAAACTAGGCTACTGGTCATTAACAGCCCCTCCAATCCTACCGGAGTGGCTTATAGCGAAGATGAACTGAAACAATTAGGCGAAGTGCTGAAGGATTTTCCAGATATTATTATTGCTACTGACGATATGTACGAACATATTTTGTGGCAAGCCGACAGTTTTGTGAATATTTTGAACGCCAACCCTGATCTTTATGACCGGACCATGGTACTCAATGGCGTTTCAAAAGCTTATTCTATGACTGGCTGGCGAATCGGGTATGCTGCGGGACCGGCAAAAATTATCGGCGCCATGCGGAAAATTCAGTCTCAAAGCACATCTAACCCAACATCAATTTCTCAAGTTGCTGCTGAAGCTGCTTTAACCCAGGATCAAAGCTGTATTCAGAAAATGCTGGTTGAATTCAAAAAACGCCATGATTTTGTTGTTGATGAATTGAATAACATTCCCGGCATTGATTGTTTAAGCACAGATGGTACTTTCTATGTTTTCCCTAACATTGAGAAATTGCTGGATAATCTCCCGGACATTGCTGATGATTTAGCGTTTGCCGAATTCCTGATTGAAAAAGCCGGCGTGGCATTAGTTCCCGGTACGGCTTTCGGCAGCCCTGGTCATATCAGAATTTCGATTGCCACCAGTATGGAGAATCTGGAAAATGCCTTGGCTAGGATCAACAAGGCTGCTGGAGGATAATTTATTTCTTCTTATACTTTCAGCAATAAAAAAGGGCCGAATATTTTCGGCCCTTTTTTTATTAAATAATAGAAAGAATTAAACTCAAACCTTTCTTCGTTTCAACCCAATTAACCCAACAATACCACTAAGGAATAATATTGCAGCCGGTGGCAGTGGAATTGGCGATACTTTGTCTGTATCAGCAATAAACTGAAATGATTCATCCTCTGATAAGCCACCAATATCAGTAAAATCAAATGTTATCCAACGATAAATATCGCCTTCTGGATCTGCGGCGGTTTCTAATCTTACTAAACCATCAAAAATAATATCCACAGCATCAGGCCCATTAACATAAACAAAAGCTCCACGTTCAGACTTATCTGTTAACTCCGGTTCAGGAATATTGTCAAAAACCGAATCGGCACCAAAAGCATCGAGTTTTACTGTATTTATTATGCCAAAACCGCTATTCGTAAATTTCCAAAAACCTCCCATGGTATCTGATCCGGTATATGATAAATTCCAGCTATTGCCATCACCATCAGCGGACGTGCCATTCCAAATTGCTGTAGATGTACCATTTACCATAATCTGCATACCCACCAAATCGTTTGCAGTCATCGTATGTTCCTTAATCTCCTTGATCACAAATGACGAATCCAGAGGCGCAGGCAGTGTTACCGCAAAAACAGAATTAATATTCAAAAAACCAATAATTAATGCTATAAAAAAACTTTTCTGTATTTTCATCGTTCTATACTGTTTACGCTGAAAAATGCACTTTTGACATCCTGTAACATACTGAATATTAATAAATTACAATGAATGCAGTGAGGTATTTTTGACCGTAAATAGTATATCCTTATTTCTTACTCAAAAAACCAAGATTTATCTTTATAAAACATCTAACGTTGTAACGGTTTCAAAGGTATCTTGCTGAATACCCTGACTTGCTGTTAAAGACCCATAAACAGCAAGATCATCCGCATTTAATGCTATCGTTGAAGATCCGGCAGAATCACCCGTCAAAAAAGTATCTGTCGTATCAAAAACATCATTAAAAGTAATACTGATGCCCGCAACAGTAGAAGAAACAAATGACCCATTGGAATTTTCTACGGTTGTCGCAATGACAAGGGGAACATTATCAGAAACATCATTCAACGCAATTACAGGTATTACAAATTCGATAGCTTCACCTTGCGAAGCACCCTCTACATCTATCGTGACTTCCCATGTTCCGTCCAATGATTGTACCGGACCCTGTTTAAAGCTAACCTGATAATTTGCACCTATGGATGACGCTTCAGCATAGGGCGCTATCAACCAATCAGATTGGGTTGGGTCAATGTTTTCGGGAAAACCACTAATGGTAATAGATGTCACCTGATCTTCTGCATTCGGTTCAACCCGAAACCCCAACAATCTGGATGAATCACCTTCTACTAGTTCTGGTCCGCCAACGATTGATTCCTCATTAACAGTAAAAATTGATGCAATTGGTGCTTCAGGGCTTTCATCCTGTAAAAAAGCGATATTAACATTATCGACACTGGACGAAACAAAACCACCATTCTCATTATCAATCGTAGTTTCTATTGTAAGAGGAATATTGTCAGAAATATTATTCAACGGTATCACTGGTATCACAAACTCTACTGATTCCCCAGGCAATGCGCCAAGCACGTTTACTGTAAACTCCCAAGTGCCATCTTCAGCCTGAACCGGACCCTGTTGGAAAATCACCTGATATTGCGCTTCTGAATCAGAAACCTCCGTATGTGGGGCTATCAACCAATCGGACTGGGTTGGGTCAACATTTTCAGGAAAACCTTTAATGGTAACTGCAGTCACCGCATCCCCCGGAGAAGAAGGCTCTATTTTAAAGCCCAGCCATTTTGATGAATCACCTTCAATAAGATCAGGTCCTCCAATAACGGAATCTTCACTGAGCGTAAAAATACTGGCTAGAGGCGGTATTTCATCCGGTCCACCGGTTACTGGTGAAAGAATAGTTCCAGTTATAGCTTGAGATTCTGGTGTCTCTAGAATCAGTTCAGGAATTGTTTCCGGAAGCGTAAAACTGATACCCGTTGTTTCAAATCCACTAAAGGGTGTTGCCCGCGGCTCAGCATAATCAATCTGAATAATTGTAAATCCATCATCATCTCCTGCTCCTTCAACTGCACCTGCTGCTGGGGCTTCCTGATCTGCTGTCGGATCAAAATTTTGGTCCGCTAATAAGGCTTCCTGGGTTGCTTGAACCTCCTGTTTTACTTCAGCAATATCTTGTTGGCTAATTTCAAAGTCAAGATTTATTATTTCCTCATCAAGAACAGTTTGGCTGTTACGTCCTAAATCTAACTCCTTTCCGTTTTCAAGCTCAATAATGATATTACCTGCTTGATCCGTGAGGATTTGATCACCAACATACACTCTGTCACCATAGTGCAAAATCCTTTCTTCGCCATCAGCAGAAACAGCTTTTACCACTCCTGTTAAAAAAATTACATTGCCGGCTGCGGTATTCATAAGAAGCTCCCTATGTAATTACTATATATGTCATATAGTGATAGCTTTAAAAAAAATTGCAAGTGTACGATAGTACTAATTTTCATCCGACCACATTCATCATTCAATAATTGATGTTTTTCAATAAGAATTGCTCATAATTCTTTTTATAATAAGGGAGATCTTAACAGTATTTTGCTTTCATTTCTTCATGGAATTTTTCATGCTGCTCAGCTTGAAGTTCCAGATCAGATGCAGTGCAAGCATCCAAACCCACTGGCAAAAATGTCGTGAAGAACCGAATTTTTCATGATTTTATCGACCAATTGCCCCTAGGTGTTACAGCAGGACGCACCCTGGCTTCCGGCTTTAAAACACCTTCATTTATCCCGCTAATTGTGAAAAAAATGATAGCACCCAGAGAAGAAACAGGAAATCTGGCCCCAGTTCCGACACGAATTGCTGATTATTTTCAGCAAGAGCTGGAGAAAATCCTAAAATTTATCAGCAAAGCGATTGAGCCAATCATGTTGCTGGTAATGGGCGTGATCGTCGGCTTATTGATCAGCTCGCTGATATTACCCATCTTCAAACTCTCCCGCGCAGTTCATTAATTAATATCTCCTCACCCCGCCCCTCTCCATCAGGAGAGGGAGAATAAAAAACCCATCTCCTGATGGAAAGAGCCGGGGCGAGGAGAATAATAACTGGTGTCAAGTTCAAATCAAATAATAGGCTTTTTTACACCATCCGACAAACCATTTTGCTTTTAATTTGTGCCCGACCCCAGCCAGTTATATACACTTATATTTGACAGATTATAACGATTACTTTAGTTTCTTGATGTGTCAACAACTCAGACGATGTATTACCAAATTCAGGGAAATTCAGGGGACACAATACCTATTTCTGATGTTGCGCTGGTAATTAAATATTGTATCCCCTGAATTTCCATCCCCTGTTAAACAATTAATAACTGAAAAATTAAAATTGGATAGAAAATAGGCCAAGTTAAAATCGCCCTCATCTTTGTGCCAAATATTTCACTGATTGTAGCATTCACTGGATGCCAATCAATCAAGCGAGTAAGCAATTTTATGTTAAGAACTACCCCTATTGAGATATAAGACAATACTAGGGTTAGAAATAACCAGCCTTTTTTCAACTCATGTTCTGTGCCACGAATAAAGGTATTGTAGATAGCATCTAAACCTAAATAAATAACATATTGCAATAAAAAAGCAGCTATCACTAGAATCAAAGCATATTTTAAAGATATAGACTCGAATTGTGTATTATGTCTTGGCGCTATCACGATAGGTGCACCACACCCAAGACAAGTATCAGCGAAATCAGACACAGATCTTCCACATTCATTGCATTCAATTAAAGCCATTTTTCTTTTTGAAATTTGATTAACACTATACTATTCGCGATTAAGAATGCACATTAACTAGCTGGCGCATTACATTGATTGCGAATATAATAGCGACATGAATGATTACCACCTATCAGACGACGAGATTAAACACCTTGAAGTGTTGCAT
>JALSJK010000117.1 GCA_026989395.1 Methylomonas sp. | reverse complement strand
ATGCAACACTTCAAGGTGTTTAATCTCGTCGTCTGATAGGTGGTAATCATTCATGTCGCTATTATATTCGCAATCAATGTAATGCGCCAGCTAGTTAATGTGCATTCTTAATCGCGAATAGTATAGTTACTATATAAATCGAGAGTTGCCGAAATATTGTCACCTAGTAGACAGTTATGAATAACGACACTGTTGCCAGTCCGTATTCCAACTTGTCCAGCTAACCTAATATGTTCAGTATTACCTTCTTGGTTAGGGAATTGAAAGTAGTTAGGTATAGGAGTTGAATGGTTTTCTTTGATTCGCTGGGTTGTGTTGCCAATGCGTTTTTTCAATCCACGTAAGGTAATGAAGTTGTAAGGTGCTTTGTCTGATCCGATTGCACCAAATGAGTCGTCAAATTCGATATTTTCAAAAAGCAGGTTTTCTTCAACAGCATTAGGGTTATGATTGGCAGCATAAATTAGTTTCCAGTGATTATCTTTGGATTCATTGTAAAAGCTAAAATTTCGCAGGACGATGTCACTGCCTCCTTCAAGATTAAATAGTGCAGTTCCAGTAGGGCGTGAGTTGTATTTTGTTGCTTTGAAAATGGTTTTTCTGATTCCAGCGCCCTGAATGATGGTTTTCGAAGGGACAAAAAGAATATAATAATCATCAATTAATGGTATCTCGTAGGTGCCTGCATTGAAATGGATGATATGCACCTTGCCATCAGACCACTCAGAGCCTGTTTTATTCTGCTCCAAAATGTTTTTGTAGTCTTGTAATGATGAAACCGTATGTGACACAGGATTTTCAAGCATGATTTCCTGAAAGCCCCAGGGAGATTCTTGCAATGGTTTACAGGTTGCTTTCATCTTGTCAAAGTACTTCTTGTTGAAGCTCGTTGCGCCTGCAATTATGGGAGGTACATGGTTTACTCTTGTCATACAGGGAGTTGAGGATATTGGTCCGGGTGGCTTGCCAAATTGTTGTCGAAAAATTGCAAGATCAGCAAAACTGACCGAACCGTTACCATCAAAATCAGCATCTGGATCATCCGTACCAAATTTTGATTTAAACAAATTCAAGTCGGCAAAACTGACCGTGCCATTATTATCCAGATCTGCATCGCACACATTGCCAAAACCATCGCCATTACTGTCTCGTTGGTCTGAGTTTGGTATTTCTATACAGTTGTCTTGACTGTCATCAATGCCATCGGAATCGATGTCGGCTGCAAAGCTGATTGCAGGCAGAAGCAATAAAAAAGAAATTACTAATGCCACGGAAAAATCTGATTTAGTTAATGAAGGAAACATATTGTTAATGAATATTTTGGTAGTCATAGAAATTGTTGCGATTGATGATTTAAAATAGTATTTTTTGTTGAATATTATCTTAAGCCGCTAATGTTGTCCGGATGGTCCTGGGGGCAGTCCAAACAATTGGCGAAAAATATTAAGGTCTGCAAAGCTGACTGATCCATTACCATCGAAATCAGCATCTAAATTTTGTGAACCAAAATAACTACGGAATATATTCAGATCAGCAAAACTCACCGAACCATTATTGTCCAGATCAGCATCGCAGATATTTCCGAACCCATCCTGGTCTGTATCTCGCTGGTCGGGGTTAGCTATTAAAGTACAATTATCAGAACTGTCTGGGATACCGTCATTATCAGTATCCGGTACAGAATCTGATTCAATAATATCTGCCAGTTTAGAACGAGCGGATTCCCACTGGTCAGGGTCGGTTGACCAGCTAATATCAGTGCGAACATAAGTTGGATCAGTGGGTTCACTTACGCCATATTCCCACAGAACTTTCGGGATCATTGTTGATACGATTGCTTTGACTGCTTCAGGATCAATTTTGGCGGCCATGGTTAAATAATCACCATCTTGTATGCCTCGGCGCCAGTGCTTTAAACGTAAACTTGCAATAGGACCTGCCAGTTCATAAGATTCCGATGGGTATATTTTATCGGTGCCTGGGTAGAACAAGACACCATCACCATTGGAGTAATTCCAGCCAGTCTCGCCGGCAACGGGATCCTGGCCGGATATTGCGCCAAAAGTAAACGCAGAATTGAAAACATCGGTTTCACCTGTATCTCCCTGGAAGTTATTGTAGTAAGTTGAATGCCAATAAAACCAGTTGAAATCTATGCCTTTTTTAAACTGGCTCCAGGCTGTTACCCGTAAGGCAACTCCATCATCCTCAGTAGCAAAACTGCCCATATATGGACGCATACCGTTGTACTGGCAAAGATGTTGATTAGGATTTGAGAGAATTTGCTGTGCCGCCGCTTCTACCTCGGAAGCAGTTGCATGATATGTTGCAGCACATGGAATATCAAGAGATGGTGTGTTGTTTATGCCATCCAGTAGATCCATAGTGGCAAAACTAGGCATTCTATGTCCTTGTCCTGGATTATTTTTGATCCAGCTTGCCCATTGTTCAGTTTGTGAAAAATTGTCAGATTCGTCGATCAGATAAAGAAAGTAATCAACATTTGCTGCGTTACTGTCAAACCAGTTGACCCAGGCATCCGTATGAGCGCGCATTCCATTTTCTCCATCATTTTTCCAGTCCCATGATCCATAGGTACCGATGGAATAAATTTCATTGCCGATTCCAGTTCCAGGGCCATCATAACCGTGCGCAGCCGTAAACAGCTCGCCAGAGAAACGGGATAGCCAATTGGGGTTTGGTTTATCCTGATCATCTGGTTCAGCTGCTATCAGAGAAATTCGATGTCGGTGAGCCAGTTGAAAATGTTTGTCCAAAATTTTGCGACTCATTTCGAGTTTCGATTGCTCGCTTGGATACTGTTCGCCAAGATAGCGCTGATTGATATCTTCATAACCCAATACCAACATGGTTTTTAGCGAAGGTTTGTCAGGGAGTGTAAAATTGCGAACCTTCAATTCAATCGGGATTTGTATTGTTGGACTCTCATCTGAGGAAACATCAATGTGTCCGGAGTATAGTCCCGGAGAAGAAGATTTTGGGATAAAAATGTCTGTCCAGATGCATTGATTATGACCTTTTACAATATCAAATGGAGATTCGAGTTCCAGGGGTACAGCTATATCGGGATAATATTTATCATGGTCTGGCCGATCATTCCAGCCAGTTCCATCAATGGCAAAACCATCGCCCGTCCAAGGGCGTCGAAATCTTTCAGGGACGTGACGTTCGTCATAATCTTCGTAAAGGAGTTGTCCGATACCACGAATTTGCAAATAACGAACATAAAAAAGCTCAATTGGCCGACCGACCCAATTGAGTACACCATCACCTGCGGCAACGCCAGATTGAATCAACTCACCATTTGGGCCATTGAGTTTGTTGAATTGAACAATCACATTGTTAGCAGTCTGGGTAGGGGCCTCCAAAATCAGGCAAAAGGCAACGGTCTCGTTGCGGGCGCCAAATAGTTTTATTTTATTGCCGTCCCAGACTGAATTGATCACAGACAAAGGATTGGCCGTTGCTCTAAGCTCGTCCTGTGTGATTTTGTCTTCACCGTTGTTGGCCCAAATAACAAGATCATTTGAATATCCAGTAGCAGTAAATAACAGACCAGTAAGGATGAGGAGAGTTCTCGAAAAGGAAGTTAATAACATGGCATTGATTGTTGTTTTTCTTCTAATTCATGATGAGAAATATTATGTTAATTATTTATCTTGTTGGGTAGCATAACTGAGTGAGTAGCGTTAAAAATGCTTTAGCTACGAATAGCTCGAACCAAACAAGCAATATAGTTTCATCATCGGCTATCAATATGACAAATGGATGACAATAAAAGATATAAAAATTTAGGTATGGATTTAATGGTTGACTGAATTCCATTTCAGTCAGCCATTGTTATATTGTGGGGGTTAAGCGCGTTTTTTTTTCAAAACTCCCAAGCCTGCAAACCCACTTAAAAGCAACCAAGCAGCTGCGGGAAGTGGTACAGGGTTAGGCTGAGGTTGCGCGCCATTAATTTGAATTTGCGCGCTGCCATAGTTTATTGAAGTAACATTTTGAAAAGGATCATGGCCCGCTAGAGGTGCGCCCAAATCAAAACTGAAATTTCCTTCTTTTTTTGCCATAAAAGTAACAGTCGCAGCCGTTCTTTTGCCTTCGATTTCATTCAAATTGCCAAAGCCTAAATTGAAAGAATTTGAATCGACTGAATCAGGCTTCACCCGGAATGCTGGGTCATCCGGAAGGTTTGCTGAAAATTCAACAGATTTAAAGTCGAAGGCATTATTGTCAAAGTTGACTGAAAAAGCTCCTCCAACTGTTTTCTCGCCTTCCAAGTCATATAAGATGTCAAGGCTTAGTTGGTCGCCTACCTGCGCGTCAACTGCATCAGGATCAAATGACAAAGTAATGGCTTTGGCATTAATAGTGGTGACCAGAAGGAATGATGTTGTAATGATTTTTGCAGACTGTTTCATTTCGTAGTACTCCATATAGTGTGAAAAAAAACGAAGGCATTTAGTAAGAGTTTTGATTGTCCTCGTTGAGAAAATCCAAAAATATTCCGGAACAAATTTGAAAAAAGAATTGACTCTAGACTGGATAGTAATTGTGCAAGAGAAAAATTGACTCTCCGTTGCAAGGTTTTAATTTCCTTTTGTTTTAAAGGTCTTTTCTGCTTGTCGATAAACATGTCTTATTCCAATAACTATGTTATTTGTCTAAATTTATACCAATATGTTCTTAAAAAGAACTTAATAACACATATATAGTTAGCAATATACAAACATAATTATATTGCAATATTAGGATGTGTTATGTTTGGGCAAAGTAATTTATCGGTAGCCAATTTCTTGTGCTGTAAGTAATGACTTATCCAGAAAAAGGGGCTATTAAGATCAAAAAAACATCAAATAGTCTAGTATTTAAACAGAGTGGCAATAAACTTATTTTTATTATGGGAAATTAGAGTGACGTTCTCTCATTCCGGGTGAAAAGATAGTGGCAAGTCAGAAAGTATTTTCTGCGAAGTGTTAAACTTGAAAGATGAGATGTTTGTAGGATTATTTTGACAAAAATCACTGGGGGTGGATTATTTCCATTTATTCCGGTAAACATTTATGTTAAATATCCGGTAGATTGGTTGTGTTTGAGTATACATCTCTATATTCGAATGGGGATTATTCGATCAGATTGGGCGAGTAATAGTGATTTCGACGGTTGTTTTTGGGGAAGGGAGGGTTTTGTTGGGTTCCGTTCCTCAACCCAGCCAACCGAACTTCACTTATACTATACAGCATAAAGAAGCCGGTAATATTCTTGAACAAGGTTTTGATTAAGGAAAGCAATTAGCCAATGGACTTTGGCTTTTAAATTTTATAGTTTTAGCGCTTAATCCACATGAAAATCAAACCTGATTGCAATTGTTCAGTGTCAAGGAAGGTGGGTTAATTGAAAAGGTAAAAGGAGCCACTTTTCTCAGCGTATTCAAACCTAGAATCTGTCGTGTCCCTGTGGGGAAAACAGCGACTTCGATATCCCGAATTTGGCATCTTTCACCTATATTGATGGCTGAAATTCTGTAAATAGAAACTTTTCGCACAGAACCATCAGCCATCACGCCTTTCAGTTTCCTTAAATAAGTTGCATTACCGGATTTTTGTAATTCCCGCAAAGTACTTTCGGTAATGGTACTGTAACCAGATCCTGTATCAACTAAAAGAGATGTGAAGCCAGCTCCTTCAATGGTGCTGGTGACGTAGAAATTATGATTATTTTCAATCTGCATCGGGATGGATTGCAGTTCTGAGTCGGCAAGAGCAGCAATCGAGTATGAATAAATCAGTGACGATAACAGAATAAATGGTTTCATGAATAGCTATTTTAATTTTCAAATCTGATAATCAAAATTTAGAACATTCATAGTATTTAGCTATTAATTTTCTGAAGAAACCAAAAAAACGGTCAAGATTTGATCAGGCTTGTGTTGTAGTTCACATTTTTGTATTCGCTAATCTTAGTTGAAATAAAAAAGCAAGAGTAATTATTCACATTGCCTTGGTTAAAATTAAGCGTTACAGTGAACAACTTACTGACAGGGCTGTGTTAGTTAGTGAAAAGCATTCTTAAAAAAATAATAAAATGACTCAAAGAGGTGGTAATGGACAGAAAAAAACTTCAAACTGGCGTTCTATCTTTTTTTAATTATAACTTGTTATCTGGGGATGGCTTTTCTCTGATAACTTGTTGTAATAATTTTTTTGTATCTGTTTTACAAAAACATTTGCGGGCCAAGCTTTTTGTTAAGCCTCAAAAAAAAGACTTTAAAGTGTCTTTAATCAGTTTACTGTTTGTTATTTCCCCTGTTTCAATTGCCCAGAAACTTCCCGAACCGGCACAACCACGTCCGGAACCAACGATCACCCAACCTGAATCTTCCGAAGAGGAAATACCTGGCGTCGAACTATTGCCATTAGGGGGCGCCGCGCCGCCAGGAGCCAGTAAAGTTTTCACGAAATTTCAAGGCATCAGATTTCAAGGCCTGACGCAATATTCCGAAGAAGAACTTAAACAGTATTTTCAGCAATTTCTGGGCAAAAAAATTTCTTTGACCCAAATTTTTGTTATTGCCGAAAAGATTCAACAACGGTTTCGTGATGATGGCTATATTTTGACGCGTGTTATTGTGCCTGAGCAAAAAGTCAATAACGGGATTTTTAAAATTCAGGTCGTCGAAGGCTTTATCAATAAAATAAAAATTGAAGGGGATATTGGTCCGGTTGAAGCGCGTGTTAAAGCAACACTGGAAAATTTGTTGAACCGGCAGCCTGTTACTGAGCTAGAACTGGAGCGATACTTATTATTGGTTAATGATTTGCCTGGAATTCGTGCCGTTGGATTTTTGCGAGCAAATAATAAGGGTGATCTTGGTGGCTCGGAATTAGTGATTCAGGCAGAGCGAAAAGCGTTTGAAGGCTATGCCTATGTTAATAACCGTGGTTCAAAATACACGGGGCCATATCGTTTCGTTCTCATGGCAAGGGAAAACTCAGCCACTTTTCTGGGTGAACAAATTGAGGGGCTTTTTTTACATAGTCTTTTTGATGATGAACAGCGTTTTGGCCAGTTAACGATTCGCCAACCTCTAAATAGCGAAGGATTATTGTTAGAGATGTCTGCCGGTTTTGGTCCTTCCCGTCCCGGTTTCGGGCTGGAACTGATCGATACCGAAACAGAAGCGCTGACTGTCAGTGCACAACTCAGTTATCCCTTGATTCGTTCAAGAAAACATAATCTGTATGTTGAAAGCGGGTTTCAGAGTATTGATCAGGAAGTCAGGATTCTTGATGAAAAAATAACCCGTGACCAACTCAGGGTGTTTTTTGCCAATTTACTT
Organism: Methylomonas sp.; assembly: GCA_026989395.1. GTDB lineage: Bacteria > Pseudomonadota > Gammaproteobacteria > Methylococcales > Methylomonadaceae > JALSJK01. Next base: position 6,874 of record JALSJK010000117.1, on the reverse strand, counting down.
TATGATATGAAGGATGATCTGGGAGGGCAGTCCCAGATTTCATTCGGGATTCGTCAAGGCATTGATGTATTTGATGCCAGCGACAGGCGTGATCCTTTTTTATCTCGTGCGGAAGGCAGATCCGATTTTACCAGTCTGAATGTGTTTTTTTCCCGACATCAAAAATTATGGAAAAACCTGAGTTTGTTCGTTTCCGGAACCGGGCAGTATTCGTTTGATACCTTGCTGAGCCCGGAAGAATTTACTCTGGGTGGAGAGCGTTTTGGACGTGGTTACAATCCAGCCGAACTTGCTGGTGACAGTGGTTTAGGTATTTCAACAGAATTGCAATATACCTTGCCTGGGCCTTTTGAATTCTGGCAAACCATTCAGGCATACGGGTTTCATGATTACGGGGTAGTTTGGAACCGGGATCAAGGTGAAAAAAATCATGAGTCCCTGGCTTCAGCTGGACTGGGATTCAGGAATCAATTATTTGAGCAGGTTTTTATTGACCTGGAGGTTGCCTGGCCTTTAACCCTAAAGCCAGATACCTACGACAAAGAACCGCGGTTTTACTTTCAGGTACTGACCCGGTTTTAACTGCAATAACGATCAGAGGTTGGAGACATGTCTCGACAGAACAACAAAAAAGGCAGGAAGGGAATAAAGTCCTGTTCAGAATTATCAAATTTTCCCGTTACATTTTATTCGTACAAAGTAACGTTTAAACCGACAATGATTGCCGTGGTGATGACCACTTTGCTTGGTCAAAGCGTTGTTATCGCTAATCCGGTTGATGGCAAGGTGGTTGCCGGTTCTGCAAGTATCAGTCAAAAATCACCAGGGCAATTGGAAATTGTCCAGCACAGTAACAAGGCAGTGATTGACTGGCGGGGCTTTTCCATTGCCCGCGGCGAACACACGCAATTTCGCCAACCTTCCAGTTCTGCAATTGCATTAAATCGGGTGCGGGGCGGTCAAGCTTCATTGATTAATGGTGCATTAACGGCAAATGGCCGTATTTGGCTGATTAATCCAAATGGCGTTTTGTTCGGAAAAGGTGCGCAGATTAATGTTGGTAGTCTGATGGCGACCACCAGTGATATATCTAATGATGACTTTATGGCGGGCCGTTATCAATTTAACAAACCGACTGATAATCAAAATGCAGCCATTGTTAACCAGGGGGTCATTGAAGTTACAGAGGGTGGTTCGATTGTTCTGGCAGGACAACGTGTTAGTAATGAAGGCTCAATTAAAGCCAGATTAGGACACGTGGTATTAGCCAGCGGTGATACTTTTACCATGGATTTTCATGGTGATGGTCTGCTTCAGTTTGATGTCGGGGAACCAGTCAAGCAACAATCTGGAAATAATCAGGCTTTGCTTGCAAATTCAGGGCAAATTATTGCTGATGGCGGCATTGTAGAAATGACCGTGAAAACCCGAGATACCATGATTGACCGGGTTATCAATATGGATGGCGTTATTCAGGCGCGATCGGTAAAAGAAAAAAATGGTGTCATTATTCTTTCGGGAAACAGTCAGGGGCAGGTTGCTGTTTCTGGAAGTCTGGATGCCTCTGGAAAAGCATCAGGGCAAATAGGCGGCAGGCTAAAAATATCTGGTGATGAAGTTTTAATTGATGACGCAACGATTGATGTTTCTGGCGAACAAGGGGGTGGCACAGTTCTGATAGGTGGCGACATTCACGGCACTGGATTTGAACATAACTCCAAAACATTGCAGGTATCAGATAAAACCAGAATTGATGCTGATGCATTACATGAAGGTGATGGTGGCAAGGTGGTTTTATGGGCTGATCAGTCTGCAAATATAAATGGTGTCATTACAGCTAAAGGAGGTAATGTTTCTGGAGACGGCGGTTTCATCGAAACATCAGCCAGGCATCGTTTAACACTGAATGCCAGTCCTGATGCTTCAGCGCCAAATGGTGCGGCAGGAACCTGGCTAATTGATCCTGATGATATTGTCATTACCGATTCTGCAGGTGGCGGTATTGCAAGTAATCTGGTTGCTGCAGCCACTATTAATACCGTACTTGATACTGGTACCAATGTGACTTTGGATACCAGTAGTGTGCCAACTCCAAGAGCTTTTGTACCTCAAGGTAATATTACTCAACAAAGTGGTGCAACGATTAGTAAATCATCGGGGAATGATGCCACCCTGACATTACAAGCCAATAATAATATTGTCTTGAATGACAGTATTATTTCAGCATCAAATAAATTAAATGTGGTGCTCAATTCAGATAGGGATTCACAAAATGGAGGGGCCATTGACGTGAGACCGGGGAGTGAAATCAGAACTAATGGCGGAGATATTGTGCTTGGAGGTGGTAATGATCCGCTGAATACTCCATCAATTGCTTCAGTAACTGATTTTAGAAATGGCATTAAAATTGGTACAGCCCAGCAACAGGCAGTTATTATTGATGCTGGGGGAGGGAATATTACCATGACTGGCAAGGGATTGATAAATCAACAGATTGATCAACCAAATGGAATTGCTATTTCTGGAAAAAGCATCATACGGACTTCGGGTGATGGAAAAATTGCCATAAAGGGGTTCGGTGGTGATGGACGTGATTTTCTAGATAATAACCCTAACAATTTCATCGATATTCGGTCAAAAAGCAACGCAATTTCAATTTCCGGATTCTCTGAAATCACTACAGAAAACGGCAACATCGAATTAACGGGTTCAGCTGATGGTGTAGGCAGAGAGAACAATGGAATTATTATTCAAGACGGCAGGATCAGTGCCACTGGTGATGGTGCGGTTATACTAAATGGTACTGGCGGGAATGGACAGGTAGGAAACCGGGGGATTTATATTAATGGCAGGAATGCCAAGATCAACAGCCAAAGCGGAAATATCACGCTGACTGGAACCGGGGGCCAAAACCAGCAGTCTGATTCGGATACTAATGATGGGGTTTCGATTTTAAATGGTGGCAGCATAGAATCCCAAACCGGAAATATTACTATTTCAGGAACCAGTGGTTTTGGTAAAAAAGGCAATCAGGGCATCAACCTGGGGAGTTTCGATAATAAAATTTCAAAAATTGTTTCCAATGGCGGTGACATTACTATCAATGGTATTGGCCTAGGGGAAGCTAATAATCCACCCATTACAACTTCTGTTTTTGAACCTGGAAACAGAAATCACGGTATTGCCATTTTTAATAATGGTCGGGTTGAAACAGCTGGCTCAGGAGATATTTTTATTGAAGGTCGGGCAGAAAATGCAGATGCAGCAGGCATTTTTTTCTCAACATTTAATAGTAAACTACAGAATATCCCTGGACCCGTTATATCGACGGGCTCGGGCGATGGCGTAATATTCCTCAAAGCCAATCGTTTGTTGATGGCTGAGGCTGGGGAAATCAGTGGCTCAGGCAAATTAATCATGGCTTCCACAGATGTTAATCAGGAAATTCGAGTTTTTGAAAATGCACCAGTAAGAGGTGAGAATGATAGTGTTGGCTATGAAATAAGTCATTCAAAAATAGGCTCGGATTTTAAAGAAATTGAGATTGGTCAGGATGTGAGTTCTGCAAACGTTGCTATTGATAGCAATGGCGTTTTTTTCAGAAATAAAACCACCTTATCGGGCAAACAAGTGATTGCTGATGGTCCAATATCAATGGGCCTGACCAGGGATTTGGTTATTAAGGCCGGTAATGCTGTTGATATCAATGCAGATATCAACACATCTGCAGGTAACCTTGATATTGAAAGTGGTGGGACAGTGACCAGTGTTGCCAAAATTGATACTTCGGGGGGTAGTATCGATGATCCCGGGTCAGTCAAAATTGAAGCAGCCGGAGATATTGCTGTCGCCGATATTAAAACACGATCCGAATTTAATGGCGCCAATAATATTACTATAACCAGTATTTCCGGGAAAATTGATACAACTTCAGGAGTGCTTGATGCTTCAGGAAGTGACCCGGGTTTACCTAATGATAGTGATGCCGGTAATATCAAGCTGGAAGCACAAGGTGACATTGAAACCAGTGATGTTCTGGCAAATGCTACTTCTGGGAATGGCGGCGATATTACGGTGATCAGTCATGCAGGAGGCATTCGTGGTTCTGATGGGTTCCGTTCTGATTCAACTGAATTAAATGCTGCTAATTTGAATCCCGCTAATGCTGGTAATATTTTACTTGAAGCCCAAGGCGATATTGAAGTTGGTGATCTTGATGTCAGATCAAACCACAATGGAAATTCGGGGAATGCAGGAAATATTACTATTAAATCTGTTGCTGGTGATATTTCTACTGGAGCTATTCTGGCCTCAGCTTCATCGACTAATGATACCGGAGATGGCGGTGATATTTCAGTCAGTACAGACAATGGGGCAGTTAATATTAATGATGTTATCGACTCTGCTGCAAAGGGTGGCTCAAATTCTGTTGGTAGTGGCGGTGCGGTGACGATTCAGGCAAAAAATGATGTTGCCGTTCAAAAAAATCAGACGGGGCCACTACCAAACTTGATTCAAAGCAGTTCAGTGACTACAGATAATGATGCTCAGGATGCAGGGAATATCAACTTAACAAGTAGTGATGGCAAGGTAGTCATTAATGGCGCTATTGAAGCAGTATCTCAAGGCACGCTCAACGCTGGAAATGCTGGCAATGTTAAGATCTTTGCAGATAAAGAAATCAGGATAAATAATATTGACGTTGTTGCCAACGGTACTGGGGTTGATGGAAAAATTGAAGCAAGCACTGATGATGGAAGTGTACTTTCGTCAGGCATAATCAATACGGAAAGTGGTTCTGTTGTTTTTAAGGCTAATGAGGCTACGGAAGCGACTATTGCAAATATAACACTGGAAGATGATGTTAATACTCGTTTAATGTTATTACGGGCCGAAGATGAAATTGTTCAAAACAGTGGCATTATTCAAACAAAAGAACTGGGTATTGAAGCGGAAAAGGTATCTAGTCTGAATACATCTGATGTTGATGTTATTGCGGCAAAGATTACAGGAGCAGGGCAGGATTTTATTTTTTCTGATGCTGACAATTTTGCTGTTGGCAATGTGAATAATCTTTCAGGGATCACCACTAATAATGGTTTGGTGCAATTGAAATCAGACAATACCATTACTTTCGAGGGTGATATTGCAACTCAGGGAGGAAATCTAAAATTAGATGGACAATCAATATTGGCAGCAGATACCATTTTTTCCACGAATGGCGGGGATATGGATTTCAATAGTCCAGTTGATGGTGGTTTTTCACTTGTGCTTAATGCCGGAAATGGCGATATCAGGTTTTTTGAAGATGTTGGGGGTTCAGATCCACTGGGACTGCTGACGATCAATAGTGCTAAAGATGTCACTATTGAAAAACGGTTTATTGCTGATGACACCTTAGTTAATCATACAGGTAATTTTATTACGGGAGAAGCTGGCTTTCTGGACTTAAATAGTCTGGAAATCAATAAAAATGCGCATTCTGCAACATTAACAGGAAAAGTTGCCGGAGCGGGGGATAAAGAAACAGCTTTACTGGTGAAAGGCCCAGTTGGAGATTCTGATTTTACGATTAATGGTTGTACGATAGGTGTCAGATGTGACCCAACGAATCCAACGAATCCAACGAATCCAACGAATCCAACGAATCCAACGAATCCAACAATCCCTGAACTGGAAATTATTGGTGGAGTACCCACAGAAGCCGAACCCAGGCCAGATTCAGGCGTTCCACGGAAAGCTCAACAAGCCAGCGAAGGAACTCATGTCCTTATCAACAAAGGACTTCCAGAAGTTTTAGTTGTGATGCAGCAACGCAGGCCATCAAGTAATCCGGCTGCGTATCAGTATTCTAATTTTGGCAATACCGAGCTTTGGGATAATGGTGAAGGCGCCTATTCAGTGTCTTCCTTTGCTGCATTTACTTCCGGGAAGAAGGAAAAGGATCAATCAAATAATAAACAACAGGGTAAGAAACCATGAGAACAATAATAACCAGCTTGTTGTTCAGTCTCAGCCTGGTATTGTCAGGCTGTCAGTCTTTGCCATTTATGGATGCGCCGGAAGTTTATGTTATGGAAAGTCTGGCCAATGAAGAATGTCGATATCGTCAGTCATTTGCTGATGAATATAAAGATTTTGGCGTCAGGCAATACGAAATTTATTGTGGAAAATGGGAGCATCCTAGCGGTCATGTGTTTGAAGTACCAGTTTCCACTAGCGATGTTTCGCTGAAACAATGGGCCAGTTCAGGCGCATGGCGAGAATGGCTGAATTCACAAATGATTTGTGAGCCAGGATCCGATACCACAATGATTGAAGGCTTCAAAGTTCACATTCTTTCCTGCAAATTACGAAATGGGAATTGGCCGTATATGGCAGGTGTTGTGCAGGCAGGTAATTCGATTTATCTGGCTGATGGAATTCCAACTATCATGCCGGTTGTTGAAGCAACGATTGGTCAGTTGTCTGGCGAATTTGTCAGACCAACCAAAATGACAGCTGATACTAGAAGCAAGGCATTACAGCGTGTGCGGCAGTTTATCAAAGGGCCGATATATGGTTCCAGAGAATTAATGGAATATTATCGTTTAATGTCAGCAGGTCAGTTTTATAACAGCATCAAAGACCATACCACCGCGGCACTACGTTATCGAAAAGCGTTTCAACTGCATGAACAAATTTTAGGCGATGAAAATATTGGTCTGGTTGATCCATTAATGCATTTAGCTTTAGAAGTGAGTAATCAGGGCAATTTTTCTCATGCCGATATTTTATTTAGAAGAGCTGGGGTTCTTGCTCAACAATCTCCGGATCGGAGTGATTTGGCCAGATATTTGAGTTATCGGGCTTTACATGCGGCCAATCACCGTAA